>JAZHDE010000250.1:0-11704 GCA_036584515.1 Candidatus Cloacimonadota bacterium
AATCCCTAGTCCCTAATCCCTAATCACTGTTAAGCGACAAGATGTCGCTTCCACTTTGGTCACTTGTCACTGTTCATTGTTCACTGCCAACTCAAAGAATTGCTTTGACAAAATCTGCTTGCCTTCAAAGGATGGCACGAAGCTGTTTGATCGGGCAAACTGAGTTCCCCGGGGTATTTACGCCCCATGATATGTGGAGAGCCCTTATCCGTCCAAACCAAGAATCATACTGAATACCGAGTGGAGAAAGATGCGCACGTTCGACCGAGTCGTACCCTACCTGAAAAAAAGCTATAAACAAATAACCGGTGGCATTCTGATGCTTATCCTTGTGGATTTGGCGCAGTTAGCCGTTCCCAAGGTAATGCAGATTGCCATAGATTCCATCCAAAAACGCAGCATAGACAATGCCGGATTGATCAAGGTCGCCCTCCTGATTGTGGGCTTGGCGATTGCCGTGATGGTGCTGAGATTCTTCTGGCGGGTGCTGATCATCGGAAATTCCCATAAGATTGAGCAGTGCCTACGGCAGGAATTTTACGATCATCTGTTGAAGCTTTCGCAAAACTTCTTCAATAAGAGCAAGACCGGAGACCTGATGGCTTATGCCACAAACGATCTGGGTGCTGTGCGCATGCTCTTTGGCATGGGCTTGATCGCCGCCATGGATATCATCCTCATGACCATTGCTTCCTTTAGCTTTATGACCTCGATAAATTTGCGGCTGACTGCTCTGGCGATCATCCCTCTGCCCTTCCTTTCCATCACCATCTCCCACTTTGGCAAGAAGATGCACAAGAGCTTTGCCCGGGTGCAGGAATCCTTTGCCACTCTCAGTGGCAAGATTCAGGAGAGCATCTCCGGAATCCGCATTGTGAAAGCTTTTGTGCAGGAGAAAGCTGAGATGGATAAGGTGGATGAGGTCTCTCTGGAGTTTGTGCAGGAAAACATCAAGATGGCCAAGATCTCCGGAATATTCCATCCCTTTATGAGCTTTGTGATCAGCACTTCCATGATCATCACCCTGCTCTTCGGTGGCAGGGCTGCCATCCGGGGAGAGATCACCATAGGCGAGTTCATTGCTTTCTTCCAATATCTGGGCATGCTGGTCTGGCCTATGATTGCCGTGGGTTGGATCGTGGATATGTACCAGAGGGGAACAGCCTCTCTGAAGAGACTGAACGAAATCTTTGAGGTGGAACCAGAAGTGGCAGATCACGATGCGGACACCTCCATTACAAAGCTGGAAGGGGCAATACAGATCCAGAATCTGTCCTTCTCCTACGGGCCGGAGCTTCCTTTGATCTTCAAGGATATCACCGCCAAGCTGGATGCCGGCAAGACACTGGCAATTGTTGGCCCCACTGGAAGCGGCAAGACCAGCCTGATTGAGCTGCTGGTGAGAATCTATAACCCTCCCAAGGGCAGCATTTATATCGATAGCAATGAGCTTCACACCATCCCTCTCAATGTGCTGCGCCGGGACATGGTGCTGGTGCCGCAGGATATCTTCCTTTTCTCTGATACTATCGCCAACAACATTCGTCTGGGAAACCCCAATACCAGCGACGAGGCAGTTTACAACGCAGCCAAAGCAGCAAACGTGTATAATGAGATCATGGATTTTGAGAACCAGTTTGAGACGGTGGTCGGAGAACGTGGCATCACCCTCTCTGGCGGACAGAAACAACGCGTGGCTATTGCCAGAGCCCTGCTCACAGATCCTCAGATCCTCATTCTGGATGATGCTCTTTCTGCCGTGGATACCAAGACCGAACGTCATATTCTGGAAAACCTGATAACCCTCCGCAGAGGAAAGACCACCATCATCATTGCGCACCGTATCTCCAGCATCCAGCATGCCGATAAGATCATTGTGCTGGGCGACGGAGTGATCATGGAACGCGGTACTCATAAAGAGCTTGTGAAACAAGGCGGACTCTATAGTGAACTGGTGGAAAAGCAAAGAATTCGGGCTCGTTTGGAAGGGGAGGAGATATGAGAGGCGGCGGAATGGTTGGCGGTGGACGCGGCGGTGGAGCTTTCCAGGCAGACGATCTGAAAGGCAAGATCTACGATCGCAGGCTCTATGGCGAGATGTTCAAGTATGTCATGCCCTACCTGAAATGGGTGATCATCTCCTTTTTTATCCTGCTTCTGGTGGCAAGTGCCGAGATGGTGCTGCCCTTGATTCAGCGTTCTGCCATCGACGACTATATTGTTTCGGATAAATCCGTATCCATCTACACAGACGAGGCTGAGTACCGCAAGTTTCTGGAAGATTACAAAGTTCTGAAGCTGGAAGAACAAGAGTACAACGGACGCTACTTCATAGTTTTGGGCACCAAAGAACGCAATAAGATCGATGCTCCTTTCCTGATGAAGCTGGAGCAAACCAATAAACTCAGCCTATCCAAAGTTTATGCTCTGGAAGCCAAGCCCGAAGTGATTGAGATCCTGAATAAATACTTCCCGGAAAACCCCAACCCCGTTATCAGTAAGGACGGAATAGAAGGCTGGTTCAAAATCTCGCCGGATGAGATCCTGATTACCCGGGAAAACCTCAATAAGATTCCCAGCCAGGAACGCATAGAGATCCGCAAGGCTGCCACCAATAAGCTTCTGATGCTGGCGCTGATCTTCTTTGCCATTATTCTGATCAGGCTGGTCTCCAGCTATGCTCAGTCTGTGATCACTGCCTATTATTCTCAGATGGCGATGAATGACCTACGCCACGATGTCTTTGAACATATGCAGAAAATGCCGGTGCAATACTTTGATCAAAACCCAGTGGGCAGACTGGTTACGAGGCTCACAAACGATATTCGTGCCATAGACGAGATGCTGGCCTCCGGAGTGATCACCATTATCCAGGATGTCTTTATGGTGATTGGGATCACGATCCTGATGCTGGTTCTGGATTGGAAGCTTGCTCTGATCAGCTTCACCATCATTCCTTTTGTGATCTGGACCATCTCCATCTATAGAAAGAAAACCCGGGTGGTCTATCGTGAAGTGAGGAAGTATCTGGCACAGCTCAACGCTACCTTGGCAGAACATATAGCCGGGCAGAAAATCATCCAGCTCTTCAATCAATACTTTTTCAAGAGAGATGAGTTCTCTCACATTAATCAGGATTACTACCGCACCTCGATCAGGCAGCTTAAGCTCTTTGCCTTCTTTAGGCCGATAATCCACGTTTCTTCCCAATTCTCGGTCGCCCTCATCATCTGGTACGGCGGTGGGCAGATCCTGCAGAATGCAATTACCATTGGTCTGCTAATGGCCTTTACTCAATACATCTCCAAGCTCTTTGAGCCCATAAACAACTTCAGTGAGAAGTTCAACGTGCTGCAAGGTGCTCTGGCAGGTGCGGAACGTATCTTTGACCTGATGGATCAGAAACCGGAAGAATATCGGGAAGAAAAACACAGTACCCGTCGTTTTGAAGGCGAGATCGAGTTTCAGAACGTCTGGCTGGCCTACAACCCCGGAGAATGGGTGCTCAAAGATATCTCCTTCAAGATCAAACCGGGAGAGAAGATAGCTTTGGTGGGACACACCGGCAGCGGCAAGACCTCTATTGTGAGCCTGCTCCTGGGTTTCTATCCCTATCAGAAGGGACGCATCCTTCTGGATGGCAAACCGCTGGATAGCCATGCTCTGGCAGATATCCGCAGCAATATTGGTATCGTGCAACAGGACGTCTTTATCTTCAGTGGCAACATCAAGGAAAACATCGCCCTCACCAATGATGACCTCACCGATGAGGAGATTCTGGAAGTGGCTACCCATGTGAATGCCGATAAGTTCATCCAGAAGCTGCCCTCCAAGTATGAAGAACCGGTGATGGAGCGCGGAGCCACTCTTTCCACGGGACAGAGACAGCTTCTTGCTTTTGCCCGGGTGCTGGCCTATGATCCCTCTATCTTTATTCTGGATGAAGCTACCTCCAATATCGATACCGAAACTGAGATCCTGATTCAGGATGCTCTGGAGAAGTTGATAAAAGACCGCACTTCGATCATGATCGCCCACAGACTCTCAACAATTCAACATGTGGATAGGATTCTGGTGCTGCATAAAGGAGAAATTGTGGAAGAAGGTTCACACTTTGATCTGCTTGATAAGAAGGGACTTTACTACGATCTCTACAGGCTGCAATACACCTAAGTATGCCTTTGGAACAAAAAAAGCTTTGACAGATAACAGGACGCTTATATAATTTGGCGCAAACGAAGAAATAACCCTTACCATTAAGGAGGAACAATGAAACAAAGATGGCTAGTTCTTTTAGCCCTCGTCGCTTTAACTGCTATGCTGATGGCTGGTAACACAAGCCGTTATGAAGTGGTTCACTACCAGGAAGACTTCGAATCCGGAGCCACTGGTTGGACTCATTATGACGGTGGAGAAGCTCCCAGCAACTGGCATATTTACAACAATGGTGATGCCCAAGGCAACGTCTGGTGGATGGGTGATCCCGACCTTGCATCCGGAGCAAATATCGGTGGTTATCACGACCATCATTATGTTGTGCTGGATACACCTGCCCGCACCATTGCCGCTGGCAGCACTGCCCTCACTTTTAAACTTCGCTACTATGTGGAAGAACCAACCGGTGCCACAGCTCCTTATACCGGATGGGACGCCTGTAATGTGCGTATCTCCACCGATGGTGGCACCACCTGGACTCCCATCAGCGGAACTCCTGCCTACAACATGACCTCTGCCTATTCCTTTGGCTTTGAGCATGGTGAAGGCCCGAACATCCCCGGTTGGGGCGGCGTCCAAGCCACTTGGGTGAATGCAAACTTCGACCTTAGTGCCTACGTGGGACAATCCGTCAAGATCCGCTTTGCTTTTGGCTCAGACCCTGCCTACAGCACCGGCGATGCCCCCGCTATGTTTGGTATGATGGTGGACGACATCTCCGTTGGTGGTTACACTAACAACGGCGTTGACGATGGTCAAATGACTTGGTCCAGCATGGTTCCCCTGGGTGGAGACCACTGGCACATTGCCACAGATGCCCTTGCTCCGTCACCCAGCCACGTGATGGCTCTGTCCAACGATCAAGGCACCTACAACACCAATATGATGAACTACCTGGTCAGCCCCGAGATTGTTCTTCCCACCAGTGGAGACATCAGAGCCGACTTCATGATCAAAGGTTTGTTCACCGATCCTGATACCTTCCCCGAAGTTGATTACTTTGGTTGGGAGATCTCAGTCGATGGCGGAATTTCCTGGCTTGCCATGAGCAATCCTTTTGGTGATCCTGCAGGAAGTAACTACGTTTATTCCGATGCACCACCTGAATGGGCTTCCATGGTGGATAGCTACACCCTCACCGGTCTGCTTTCACCGAACTATGCAGGCCAGACAGCAATCTTCCGTTGGTACTTCAAATCAGATTCCGATGCCCCCAGTGGAACCGGTCTCATGATTGATGATTTCAAGATCTACAACGATATCTTCATCGCCGAGCCCGAAAACCTCACTGCTGAAGTTACCGGCTCCAATGTTGCCCTGAACTGGACAACTCCCGGTGGCGGTGGTGGCGGAGAACCCGGCTGGTTGAATTATGACGGCGAGAATGCCGGAAACTCCATCGGAACCAATGCTGCAGCAGATTTTGATGTTGCTGCCAAATGGGATCCCGTTGGCGAGCATGGCATCTCCCCCTGGGTTGGCATGAACATCACCAAGATCAAAGTCTTCCCCGCCGAACCTGCAACTCTGAGCTCCTATGCTGTGAGAATCTGGACTGGCGCTGCCGGAAACATGGTCTATGAACAAGCTATCACCAATCCCGTGTCCGACCAATGGAATGAGATCATTCTCACCACTCCCTGGACTATCCCTGCTCAGTCCATCGTGATGGCAGGTTACCGTTGCAACGCCACTGGTGGATATCCTGCCGGTTGCGATGATGCAACAGCTCCCGTGGAAGGTTATGGCAACGTGATTCGTTTCAACAATGCCTGGACCACTCTGACAGCCCTTGGCGCTACTCTCACCTACAACTGGAACATCCGCATTTATGTGGAAGACGCTGCTGGTCGTGAGTATGTCCTGGGTCAGGACCTTCCTGAAAACTACCAGATCACCAGTGGTGAACTGGCTGTGAACAGAACCGAAACCCGCGATCGTGACGTCACTGCCTACAAGATCTATCGTGACGCCATCCTGATCGACGAAGTTCCCGGTACTCAGCTTAACTATACTGATATGAACGTTGAGGGTGGCTTGCACACCTATTACGTGACCGCCATGTATGGCACCAACGAATCCCTGGCCTCCAACACCGTGTCTGCCTTCGTGCTTCCCAGCATGCATGCTGAGCTCATGAATGACGATGGTACTGCCGAAGCTGGTTACACTGTTGGTTCCACTCGCCAGATGGCCGCAAAGTTCGTCTATGATGATCCTGTGACAGTGAAGTATGCCAAGGTCTTTGTGCACACTCAAGGCACTGCCGGTATCATCATCCGCGTCTTTGACGACAATGGTACAGACGGTATGCCCGGCACACAGATGGCTCAATTCCAGTATCCTGCAGCAAACGTTGTTCCCGGCTGGAACTTCATTACCCTGCCCGAGAACATCAACGATGCCAATGGTACTTTCTACATTGCCATTCTGGAAACTGCCGGTGCTTCCCAGATTGGTCTGGATACAAACCACACTGGTCATAGCTACAAGAGACTTACCACTGCATGGGAACCCATCACCGAAGGTGACGTTATGATCCGTGCAATCGTTCAATATACTGTCAGCAATGAAGGCGACGTAACAGTCCCTGTCTTCAGCGCTAACAACTATCCCAACCCCTTCAACCCCAGCACCACAATCGCTTACAGCATACCCACCACTTCCAATACCACCTTGCGTGTTTACAACATCAAGGGTCAGGTCGTGAAGACTCTGGTGAACGGTGTCGTTGAAGCCGGTAACCACAGCATCACCTGGAATGGTCGTGACGACAATGGCACAAGCGTTGCCAGCGGTGTCTATTTCTACAGACTTAGCTCCGAAGGTCAGACCCTCACCAAGAAGATGGTGCTCTCCAAGTAAATATCTGCTTCAGATAGAGAAAGGGTGATCCTCGGATCACCCTTTTTTTATATGATGTTAACTCAGCTTTATCCCATTTAGCGGGGATATCTTCAGGACTGGGGTTCTACTGCAAGATCTTCCATGTGGTAACTGATGATAAAGGCAGAGCCTAGTCCGGGTTTGCTTTCTATCTGCAGAGTGCCTCGGGTGTGAATAATGGCTTCCAGCACGAAGACCAAGCCCATGCCAAAGCCTTTTTCCTGGTTTGTGCCCAGCTCGCTGAAGGCTGCCCCTGCCAGTATCTTTCCCACTTGCTTATCCGTCATGCCCCTACCTTCGTCACGCACAATAATTCGGAGGGTCTCATCATCTGCCAAGACATCCAGATGAATTGTTGAGCCGGGATTGGAAAACTTGATAGCATTGGAGATCAGATTACGGATGATCAGTCGGAGACGTTCCTTGGCAATCATAATCCTCAGAGGGTTTCTATTACAATAGAAATCCAGCTTGATGCCCTTGGGAGTGGCAACTGTTTCTGCCAGCTTCACGCCATCCTGAAGTGTGTCGTAGAGATCCAGCTCTGTCGGGTCCTCATCGAGACCGGATTTGTATCTACTTGCCAGATACAACAAGTCTTCTATCAATCCCTCAGTTCTTTGGGCAGAAATATGCAGTTGTTTCAGGGTTTCTTCCCGTCTTTCTTCCAACTCACCGGAGCTAAGCAGCTCAGCAATCTGAGCAATAGTCGCCACCGGCCCTCTCACATCGTGAGTTATGATGGAGATGATCCTGCTCATCAACTGATTGGTCGCCATCAGCAGGTTGTTCTGAGTCTCCATCTCCCTGGTTTTTTCCAAGATGATCTGATTGCTCTGCTCGAGGGCTTCGTTTTGCTTGCGGTAGATCTCCAACTGAGCTTCCAATTGCTGTTGCAGAAAGCGTGCCTCAGCCTGAGCGATATCCAGAGGAGTGTTATTCTGGTTAATTCTACCGATCAGCACCAGTTCCACACTCTGAGCCAGATAGGCCTGAGCAAAATCTCTCTTGCTCTGCCAGGCATCCTTGAGGCAGGAATAGGCGTTTTTCTCCGAGATCAGGTCTTGGGTGCGGTGAGCAATGGTGCGGGATTCTTCAGCGAATTTGATCGCCAGATCGGGATCTTCTTGTTCAATAGCTATCAAGGCCAGATTGTTGAGGATTTTGGTCTGCATTTCTTCATCGTTATAACGATGGGCAATATCCAGAGAATCAGTGTAGAGCTGCTTTGCCTCAACAAAGCGAAGCTGCATCGTCCGCAGTGCTGCATAGTTATTCAACACGATGGACATGGTATGTTCCGGCATGTATTTTTTGTAATGCTCCAAGGCAAGGATGCAATACTTATCTGAGTTTTCAAGATCCTGCATCTCATTGTATGTGGCGGCAAGATTGTTGAAGATCATGGCAATACGCTGAGAGTTCTGCAGATTGGTGTAGATATCCAGGGCTCTGTAAAAATACTCCAGAGCCTTTTCCATATTGCCTGAACTGCGGTTGATGTTACCCAGATTGTTATAGATATCCGCAGCACTATCTGATTGCTCTTGGTTATCCAGAAGTTCCAAGGCTGCAAAATATGCCTTTATGGCCTGCTTTGGTTTCATGGCGCGGTTGTAAGCCACCCCCAGATTGTTTGTATAGAGCACGCGTGAGCCTGTATCCAGATCCTCTTGCAAGAGCTTTTCCCAGATTTCTATGGCCTCAAACAGCTCCCCCAATTGCTTTTTTACCAAGGCCATATTATTCATGCATCTCAAATCACACTCGTGGTTATTCTGAACTAAGCAGGCCTCATGCACTTCCTGAAGTGCTTCCAGAGAGGAACGATAATCCCCGCTCATCGCAAAGAGACGAGCCTTTTCCATCTTGAGCTTGGGATAAAGATCATCTTTGAGGCTGATCTTACCACCCTCCACCAGATGCTCAAACTCTGCCAGTCTACGCGCCACTTCTTCCTGGCTCAAGTCTGCCTTGTGATCCAAAAGTTCTTGCAAATCATGACTTTGTTGTTCTGTCAGAGTTGAAGCCATTTATCAATCTCCCGATTATTGCTATTTGTACAAGCTAATGCTTAAATGCACTGAAGTCAAGAAAAATGAGTGGCTTAGTGCCTCTTATCCTTTGTTCAAAGAAAACCCGGCTACTCTATGGCAACCGGGTCTGGTAATTCTTGAACTTGAATGCTTATATGAATAGATTCAGATTTGCTTGCTCCGCTTCGGAGAGATAGGTCGCAACACCCCCGATGGTAACCCCATCAATCAGTTCCTCAGCCATCACGCCCATGATATCCATAGACATCTGGCAGGCAATCATCTCGACTCCCGCATGCTTGGCTTGCATAATCATCATCTCCAGCGAATCCACATTCTTATCCTTCATTCTTTTACGCATCAGCATCGGGCCAATCCCGGCAAAATTGATCTTGGAGAGCGCTAGCCCATTGGAGCTGGAAGGCATCATCAATCCAAACATCCTGCCCATAAAGTCTTTCTCAACTTTGGGTTTGTTTTCCCGCTTGATGATATTGAGTCCCCAGAAGGTGAAGAACATCGTAACTTTCTTACCGGTCGTAGCTGCGCCATTGGCGATCACGAAAGACGCCAAAGCTCTGTCCATATCATCGCTGAAGACCACGATAGTCTTGTTTCTCCCTCCTGCTCCACCGCTGCTCGGCTCCACTGCCCCGCCTTTTTGGACAGTGGCAATGATCTTGCGTCCTTCGGTCTCAATGCCGATCAGGGTATTACCCGTCATCTTGCACCAAGCCGGGACGTCCTTGGCAAAGCCTTGATCCGTGGCAGAAATCCTGAGCTGATCTCCATTGGCAAGGCGATCCATCTCCATCTTCAAGCGCATGATAGGCCCCGGACACTGCAGTCCACAGGCATCAGCTTCAAAGGTCTTGCCGCTGGGAGTGCTGCTCTTCTCGGGATCGCTCTGATAGATGTGATCATCCTTGCCAATCACATCCTTGGAGAAGATATCCTCGTTGGATTGCTTTTGAGTAGCGTGTTCGTAGGTGAGATACCCGCCGGAGAGGTTGTAAACCTCCGGGAAACCACTTTGCACCAGGATGCGAGAGGCGAAGTAAGAACGGTGTCCCGTGCCACAAAAGACCACGATCTTCTGTCCCTTGGGGATCTCGTCCAAGCGTCCACGCATGGTATCGACATCGATATTGATCGCCCGGTCGATACTGCCCAGCTTGTGCTCATCAGGTGTGCGCACGTCGATCAGAACAGTATTGGAATAGTCCAGATTGCGCAGCTCATCCCAGTGAACTATCTTCACCAAGCCACCCAGGATGTTATCGGCAACCAGTCCTGCCACATTGACCGGATCCTTGGCAGAGGAGAACGGCGGTGCATAGGCGTGTTCGATCTCTCCAAGGTCGTAAACAGTCTCGCGGTGCTTGAGGATATGCGCCATCATATCTATGCGTTTATCCACACCGTCAAAACCCACAATCTGCGAGCCCAGGAGCCTGCCATCGGCGGGATCAAAGACGATCTTGACCGTCATGGGCAGGGCATCGGGATAATAACCCGCATGGGAAGAGGAATGGATGATTGAAGATATATAGGGAATTCCTTCGTGCTTCAGCACTTTCTCGGAGACACCCGTGGCGCCAACGGTGAGATCAAAGACCTTGGCAATTGCGGTCGAGATGGAGCCGCTATACTTGCGCTTATTACCCAGTATCATGTTATCCGCAGCTATCCGTGCCTGCTTATTGGCTGGTCCTGCCAGATAGGTGAGGAAAGGCTTACCTGTAATCGGGCTGGGAAAGACCACCGCATCGCCCACCGCGTAGATATCCGGATCGGTGGTCTGCATGTATTCATTGACCACTATGCCTTTATTGATGCCCAGTTCCAATCCCGCAGCTTCTGCCAGATGGCTGTCCGGACGCACTCCGATGGAGAGTACGACCATATCGGTCTGCAAGGATTTTCCGCTCTTGAGGCGAACGTGCAGGCCATCCGGCTCCTGCACGAAGGCATTGACGGCATCTTTGAGATAAAATTCCACTTTCTTGGTCTTCAGATGCTGATGCACTTCCGCTGCCATCTCATAATCCAGAGGAGTCATCACCTGCTCCGCCATCTCCACGATTGTGACAAAGATGCCCAGATGATGCAGATTTTCTGCCATCTCGAGCCCGATAAAACCTGCTCCGACGATCACTGCACGCTTCACTTCGTGGGTTTTGACAAAGTCTTTGATCTTGTCTGTATCCGGGACATTGCGGAGGGTGAAGATGCGTTCATCGCTGATCCCGGGGATGCCGGGACGCAGAGGCTCAGCCCCAGGGGAAAGCATCAGCTTGTCGTAGGATTCGGTATATTCTTCACCGGTCTTGGTATTTTTTACCGTTACCTGTTTAGCGGTTCTATCAATAGCTATCACTTCGCTATCGATGCGGATATCCACATTGAGTCTGGCTTTGAATGATTGCGGTGTTTGCACGAAGAGGCGATCACGCTCGGCAATCACTCCGCCAATATAGTAGGGCAAGCCACAATTTGCGTAGGATATGTAGCTACCGCGTTCAAACATGATTATCTCCGCGCTTTCATCCATTCTGCGCAGTCTG
>JAZHDE010000251.1:0-11645 GCA_036584515.1 Candidatus Cloacimonadota bacterium
AGCTGGCAGGAAGTGGAGGGCTTTGCCAAGATCTTTTACAAGCCCTTGAAAGAGCAGAAGCGGGGCGATCACGCAGCTCTGCAGAAGTATCTGCAGGCTGCGGTCGAACGCTATAAACAGCTTGAGAATGACGAAGACAGGGATAAATTTCGGGATAAGCTCAAGGCTTATGTGCGGCTCTATGCCTTTGTTACCCAACTGATCAGTTACACCGATCAAGAGCAGGAGATGCTCTATAGCTTTGGACGCTTTCTACTACCGCACATACATCCCAGTGATAGCCGGGATGCCTATCCGGAGAAAGAAGTGGAATTGCAGTATTATCGTTTACAGAAGGTGATGGAGGGCTCTATAGATTTGGCTGATGGTGAAGAGGTGAAGGTCAAATCCCCTACCGATACTGGCACCGGTAAAGCTAAGGAAGATGAGAAACCTCTCTCCGAGATCATCGAGACCCTGAATGAGCGCTTTGGCACGGACTTCAGTGAAGCAGACCGGCTCTTCTTTGAGCAGATCAAGGAAACTGCCCTGCGGGATCAGGACGTGCTCAAGACTGCCATCGCCAATCCCCTGGATAGGTTTGAGCTGGGGATAGAGCAGATCATCAAAGACATGATGATGAAACGCCTGAAAGAGAATGATAAGATCGTGAGCCGGTATATGGATGACGAGAAGTTTCAGAAGGTGATATTCAAAATTATGGCTAAAGAGATATATAGAGAAGTATCCTCTCAATATGATCATATTGAGACCAATGATCAACAACCATAGGTTTAAAAGTGACCATTAACGTTATCTGAAATACGGTCCCTACGGAACTCAGGTGGTGTGCATATGGCCTGGGTTGCTATCTGAAATGTCGTTCCTACAGAACTCGGATGCTTCTAGCATAGATCGCGGATGCTATCTGAAATACCGTCCCGATGGGACTCAGGTGGCGTGTTGCTGAGTCTGGGTTGCTATCTGAAAGGGACTGTTGCACATGTCGTAAAACATGACGATGCGCGGAGCAGGGAGAATAAACCTAAGTCGCGGCATGTTTTGCGTAGCGTGCAACGATCTTAACTGCCCTAATAATCAAATTCCGTAAGTTTGTGCAGCAATATGCAGATAGATCGCCGTGGAAAAGATTCCACAGAAAAGCGTCCCTGAAGACGGATTTTTGTCCTTCGTATAGAGATGAGGCTAAGCTTTTTTTAGCCCAAATAATCTATGGAGCTACAGATGAAAGCAGTATTCAAGAATATGCTGATGGGATACAGCGGAAAGTGCGATGGCATCGTGTATTACTACAGTCCCAAACACCGGGTGATAATTGCCCGCAGACGCAGCTCGCAGCGCAGTTCCAGTCAAAACCGTATGGCAGAAGTGGCAAGGCAACTACGTGCTTTGAACGTTTCCGAGGGCTACAAGGCGGATCTGAAGCGTTATTCCGCACAGTACAAACAGGAGCGCAACGACTATAGCCTGAACACCTGGACAAACGTTCTGAACAAGCTTTTCTGGGCCTTGGCCCGGGAGTTTGAGCTGGATCTTCGCAACTTGAGCCGTGAGGATATCTTCCGGGAGGATTATCCCGTGAAGAGCGTGAAAGAAGCCGTGGAAGCAGGATTGTTACCCAAGGTGAAAGGCTATGAGGAAATGGTAGAGGAGATTTAGCCAAGTGAACTGGGTACAGAGATCAGTGAACAGAGCCATAAACTTAAGATTGACAGCAGACAGCCTTGCAAGATAATGATTCTCGGTGTATTATTGGTAATCTTGTCGCTGGCGGATCCGGGAAACCGGGTTCGGGTGGCAGAGCCGGAATCTGCACCGCAAGGATTACATAAACAGAGTGAATAAGGATAGAATCAATATGGAAAAAAGAGCGTTTGACCTCTTTGAACTGGTGAGAATCCTCCTGAAGAACAGGGCTTTCATCCTCGTCTTCGTGGGGATAGTGGCAATCGGGGCAGTGATATACAGCCTCGTTACACCTCAGATCTGGAGCTCACAGGCTAGTTTCTACGCCGTGGGTGAGAGCGGAAGCTCCCTTCCGATAGATCTACCCGGGCTTTCCGGGATCACCTCCAGTTTCTTTGGCACCGGGGGCGGAGGGGATAGCAAAAACTTCATCACCGTGATGAACTCCCGCACTTTTGGCGAGGATGTGATCCGCAAGTTTGATCTGATCAAATACTTCAAGCTCAGTCAGCCCGATAGCCTGGCACGCATGGACAAAGCTTTGGAAAAACTGCGGGAAAACATGGTGAGCCTTGGCTTGGACGATAACACTGGCTTGATCAGAGTCTCAGTGGAATCCAAAAGCAAGAGCCTATCGCGTGGGATTGCAGAGTATTACGTTGAGAAACTGGAGCTCTACAACCGCGAGCAGAAAATCACCAAAGGCAAAATGAACCGGGAGTTTTTGGAAGCCCGGGTCACTGAAACCAAAGCAGAGCTCGATTCTCTGATCCTGGCAGTGCGGGATTTCCAAGCCCGCAACAGAGCTGTGGCTCTGGAAGCGCAAAGTACAGCGCTGATAGAGGCTTACTCACGCATCATAGCTGAAAAGATGAGCTTGGATATAGAGTATGAACTGGCAAGGCAAAACTATGCTTCCGGCTCCCCGGTGCTTTCCGGGATGGAGACCAGGCGCAGCGAGCTCTCCCGCCAGATCCGCGAGATGGAGCTTGGCAGTGATGGCCTCAAACCCCGCTATCTGATCGATATCGCCTCTCTTCCGGATCTGAGCTCCCAATATGCACAGCTCAAGCTCAATCTGGAGATCAAGAGCAAGGTCTTTGAATACCTCTATCCTCAGTATGAAGCGGCACGTCTGGATGAGCTGAAGGACATGCCCACTCTGGAAATCCTGGATAGCCCTCGTGAAGCGGGAATCCGGGTGCGACCCCGCCGGGCGATAATCTGCGTGGTTGCAACCCTGATCGCCTTTATCTTTGCCTCTCTGATCGTGCTGATCAAAACCGTCCTGGAAAACAATCGGGACCGGCTCACCGAGATCAGAGATTCCTTCAAGAAATAGCCTATGCCATGCACTAATGCAGCCGGAATGAACCAGATCTCAGGGAGCTCTGCACAAACCGGCAGAATCCAATCACGATACGATAAAAGAGGAATAAATGCAAGAATTTGACCGTTTGGTCGAGATCATAGAGCGGCTGAGAGACCCGGTCTCCGGCTGTCCCTGGGATATCAAGCAGACTCCCCAGTCGCTGGTGCCAAACCTGATTGAAGAAGCCTATGAGGTGGTGGAAGCCATTGAAGATTGTGACGATACAGCTCTCTCTGAAGAGCTGGGAGATCTGATGCTGCACATTATCTTTCAGGTTCAAATTGCCCGGGAAGAGGGACGCTTTGATCTGGCGACCGTGCTGGAGAAGATCAATAACAAGCTGGTGCGCAGGCATCCGCACGTCTTTGGAGATCTGGAGCTGGAAACCGCAGATGCCGTGAAGATGAATTGGGAACGGATCAAGAAGAAAGAGAAGACGGAGCGCAAATCTGTGCTGGAAGGCATTCCGCGGGCGCTTCCCGCTTTGATCTATGCTCAAAGAACTCAGGAAAAGGCTGCCTCTGTGGGCTTTGACTGGCCGGATCACACACCGGTGATGCTGAAGCTGGATGAAGAGAAATTGGAGCTGGAAGAAGCTCTGGAATCCGGCGATGGCACTCGCATCAGAGAAGAATTGGGAGATATGCTTTTCACTCTGGTGAACCTGGCACGTAAGCTGCACATCGATGCCGAAGCAGCGCTCAAGGAATGTAACCGCAAGTTCATCAAGCGTTTTAACTACATAGAAAACCACTATCAGGAAAGGAACGAGGATATCAATGAGGCAAGCCTCGAAGAACTCGACCGAATCTGGGATAAAGCCAAAGAAGACTGATCGCTTCCAGAGCCTGAGGATCTATCTGGTCTTCAGTACTGTGGTGATCTTTGCCATCTTTGCCATCCTGACTCAGGTGCTGATCAAGAATGCCCGGCGGGAACAGGAGTTTTTGCCCCGGGTCTTTGCGCAATATATAGCCTATACAGAGAGTTATATGCGCAGTTCGGAGCGCTATGCCGAGCTGCTCACGGAGGTCTTTGGACGTTATCTGCAGGTCTCCGCACATGATGATTTTGCTGGCGATATGTGGGATTATATCAGCCTGGAATTTACCCAAAAGATTCCCCTGGCTGTGATTATCACCGATAAGGATAGCCTGCCCTATATCTGGAAAAGCGTGGGAGTTTCCTCCGATAGCAGCTATGCAGATATATCACCTGAATCCCGCTTGATTCTGCAATCCAAGATGGACCGCATGACCAGGATCCCCCTGGTGGATCAGGGTACTCTCACGGGCTATGCCTATTACAGCAAACCCACTTCCTTTGAGGATTTTATCCGCAAGATCGATCAGGCAGTGGTGGTGGCAGACCGGTTTAAAAAGCCGCTCTTCTGGCATAATCTGGAGGTGGAGGAGCAAGGAGATTTTGAGAAACAATCTCCCCAGAACCGGGAACTGATCCTGGATGCTATGCTGAGTATGCGTGAAATGCCGCTCAGTAACGAAGCTGATAGTCTGGGCTATATCTATTTCACCGCACCCCGCTCTCTAAGCTATATACGCAGTTTCATTTATCTGGAGCTGGTGGTGGCGGTTCTGTTGGTGCTTCTGGGGTCATACGGACTTTTTTTGGTACGGCGCACCGAGAAGGATACGCTGTGGATAGGTCTTGCCAAAGAGACGGCACACCAATTTGGCACGCCGATCACCTCTCTGATGGGCTGGATAGACTATCTGAAGGATAAGGACAGCTACAAAAAGGATGATATTCACAAAGTAATCGAGTATATGCGCACCGATCTGGACCGCTTGGCAGGAGTGGCTTCCCGCTTTGGCAAGGTGGGTTCACGCAATGCTCTCAAGCCCTGCGATCTGCATGGGCTCTTGCAGGAGATAGTGGATTACTTTAGCCATAGAATGCCGCATCTGGGCTCCAAGATAGAGATTCACCTGATCAGCAAGATCGAAGGACTTTCCATCAACATGGATCCGGAGCTCATCAAGTGGACTCTGGAAAACCTGATCAAGAACTGCGTTGATGCTATGACCGGCAAAGGCGGCAGCATCATTATCACTGCCTCACGTAAGGATCCCTGGGTCTATATCCATATCCGGGACGAAGGCAAGGGCATCCCGCGCTCCCAATGGAAAAAGATCTTTGAGCCGGGTATAACCAGTAAAACACGTGGCTGGGGCTTGGGACTGAGCCTTGCCAAGCGGATCGTGGAAGAATATCACCACGGTCATATCAGGGTGCTGGAAAGCAGTGCCGGAGAGGGCAGCACCTTTGAGATCAAGCTTCACACTCTCCCCAAGAAGGATGTCTTATGAAATACGTTTTATCCCGTGAACAAATGCAAGCCGTGGACAAGAGAACGATCGAGGAATTTGGCCTGCCTTCCCGTCTTCTGATGGAAAATGCCGGCAAAGCCTGTGCTGATTGGTTCGAGAACAGATATGAAGATATCATGGACCAGCAAATCGTCTTCTTCTGCGGAACTGGAAACAACGGTGGGGACGGCCTGGTGATGGCACGCTATCTGCGAGAGACCCTGGCCTATATTACAATTGTATTAGTGGGAGATGACAAACGCTCCGAAGACAATCGGATCAACCTGGAACTCTGTGATAAGCTGGAAATGGATGTGCTAACTGTGGAGACTCCGGAGGATTTTGAAGATGTCCGGAATCATATCTCCGGCGCAGCATTCTGCGTGGACGCCATCTTTGGAACAGGCTTCCGGGGAGAGCTGGACGAGCTGCACTCCAAGATAGTGAAGTTTATGAACTATTCCGGGAGCATGGTGATCTCCATAGACATACCCAGTGGTTTGGATGCCAATCATGGTGTTCCAAAAGATGCCGTTATTGCGGAGCATACACTGGTGATTCAGTGTCCGGTCTATGGTAATCTAATAGGTCTGTCTGGCTGCTATTGCGGGACCCTGCACTATCTTCCCATTGGTATCCCGGATCTTTACATCGATCAAGCAGATCCCATTATCTGGCTGGAAGTAGAAGATTTGGAACTGCCTGTTCGCTTTCCCCAATCCAACAAAGGCGATTACGGCAGAGTGGCGATCATCGCCGGCTCTCCCGGGCTTTCCGGAGCCGCCACGCTGGCCTCCAAAGCCGCTATCCGGGCTGGAGCAGGCTACGTGGTGCTCTTTTCTCATCCCGAGCTCAAAGGACTCTATGAGACAGTCTGTCCCGAGCTGCTGAACCGAACCTTTGATCCAGAGAACGACAAACTGGCTCTCTCCGAGCTGGATCGATTCCTCAAGGATGCAGATTCCGTGCTGGTTGGTCCCGGCCTGGGGCTTTCTCCCCGCACTACTCTGATTGTGGAGCATGTGCTGAAGAATACCGAGCTTCCTATTATCTTTGATGGTGATGCTCTCACTACCCTGGCTACCAAACCAGCTCTGAAGAACCTCTTTGCCGAGCGGGATGTCTTGCTCACGCCGCACTGGGGAGAGTTCACCCGCCTGGTCAATGTAGGTCTGGACAAGCTCTTTCTGGATCCCATCGGAATCTTGCGCCAATACTGTAAAAAGAACCATGTGACCGTGATCCTCAAATCTCACTATAGCCTGATCGCCAATGAAGACGATATCTACCTCACCCACGAAGGCAATGATTCCCTCTCCAAAGCAGGTAGTGGAGACGTTCTCGCCGGTATTGTCGCTTCCTTTATAGCCCAGAAAATGGAGCCCTTTGATGCTGCGGTGTCTGCTTCCATTCTCATGGGTAAAACTGCTGTGGATCTCTGTGAGCTGCGGGATAGGCGCACTGTGCTGCCTTCGGACATCATTGATAACCTGTTGGTCTTTGACCCAAAAGCCGGAAAATAGGAGAGAATTATGCCATATTTAACCGATCTTGACACCCCCATATTCTGGGCAGAAGGTCATCCCGGATCCCTGGACCGGGAAAACTGGAACCTGGAGATCATCGGAGCCTGCGACAGGCCTCAAAGCTTCACCTGGGCTCAGCTTATGCTGCTGCCCAAAGCCACTGCCGATGCACGTCTCACCAGCGTTACAAGGTGGTCCGTGCGCGGAGAATGGGGAGGTGTGACTCTTAAAACGCTGCTTCGGGAAGTTGGCGTGCATGATAGTGTGCGCTGGATCCGCTTCTGGTCCCACGGCCTGATCTACGACACCTCCATTCCCCGCGAGATTGCGGAACTGGAGCGTTCCCTGTTGGCCTGGGAATTCAATGGTCAGCTCCTGGATGAGGATTACGGCGGACCCATCCGCGCCTTTATTCCTTATCTCTGGGGTTACAAATCTGCCAAGAGCGTTGTAAAAATAGAGCTTATGACTCACTACGTGCCAGGTTACTGGGAGAAGCGGGGCTACACCGACAGCGGAGAGATCGAAGCCGGTCCCTGCCGGGATATGAACGACGGTGGCGCCATTAAACGCATCCCTGCCGGGGAAGTGATAGAATTTAAACAATGAGGATTAGATGCAGATAAACGGCACACAGTACCGCAGTCTCTGGTTTGAAGACGACTGTCTCTGTATGATCGATCAAAACAAGCTGCCTTTCGAATTTGCGATTGTGCGCCTGGAAACTTATCAGGAGGTGGCGGAGGCCATCCGCCAGATGACCGTGCGTGGAGCCCCTGCCATCGGTGCAGCGGGAGCCTATGGACTGGCGTTGGCTGCCCGGGTGGCTCCGGAAGCAGGATTTCGCAGCTATATCCGCGAGGCAAAGGAACTCTTGACCTCCACCCGTCCCACCGCCATAGATCTTTCCAATGCTTTGGAGACAGTCTATGACGAAGTGTTGAAATTCATCCCAAACTACAGTCATGCCCGCCAGGTGGCTCTGCTATCTGCAGAGGAATTTGCCCGGGACAGCGCAGCAGAATGCCTGGCTCTGGGTGAGCAGGGTGCAGATCTGATCGAAGATGGTGACCGCATCCTCACCCACTGCAATGCCGGTGCTCTGGCTACAGTGGATTGGGGCACAGCACTTTCACCCATCCGCATCGCTCATCGCCAGGGCAAGAAAATCTTTGTCTATGTGGATGAGACCCGTCCCCGGCTCCAAGGTGCCAGACTCACGGCTTTCGAGCTGGAGCAGGAAGGCATTCCTCACGCTATTATCACCGATGCAGCAGCGGGGTATTTCTTCTGGAAAAAGGAGATCGACCTGGTGATCGTGGGGGCAGATAGAATTTGCCTCAATGGTGATATCGCCAACAAGATCGGCACCTACGAGAAAGCCGTGCTGGCCAAGGAACACAAGGTGCCTTTCTGGGTGGCAGCTCCTCTCTCCACTTTTGACCTGAACTGCGGTTGCGGGGAAGACATCCCGATCGAATACCGTAGCGAGGACGAGATCAAGAAACACAACGGCCAGGCCCTGAGCAATCCCGGCAGTCCTGCCCTCAATCCCGGTTTTGACATCACTCCTGCCGGCTACATCACCGGGATCATCACTCCAAAGGGCGTGTTTCTGCCCAAAGAAGCTTCTCAGAAGGTGCAAATATGAAAGCAGACCTCATCATCAAAGGCGGCACTATCCTCACGATAAACGGCCGTATGGACGTTTTGGAAGATCACTGTCTGATCATAAGAGAGGGAAAGATCGCCGGAATCTCTCCGCTGGCGGAACTTCAGGATGAAGCCACAGAGATCATAGATGCCACCGGTTGCCTGGTGATGCCCGGTCTGATCAATACCCATTCTCATCTGCCGATGACCTATTTTCGCGGTCTGGCAGACGATCTTCCCCTGGATACCTGGCTCAATAAATACATCTGGCCTCTGGAAGCCAAGCTCGTCAATCACGATTTTGTCTTCGATGCCAGCCTGCATGGAGCGGCAGAGATGATCCACAGCGGCATCACGCTCACCAACGACATGTATTTTGAGATCCCGGCCATAGCCAATGCCTGCAGCCTGGCCGGACTCCGGGTGATTGTTGCCGAGGCCATGATAGATAGCAAGCCGGGAGGAGCTGAACAGGTGGATAGGATCATCAGACAAGCAGTGGAGCTGAAGGAAAGCTACTCCGACAATCCCCTGGTGGATATATGTCTGGCTCCTCATGCCATCTACACCTGCAGTGATGCAACTCTGCGGCGTAGTGCTGAAGAGGCCAGAAGAAACAATCTGCTGCTGCACATGCACCTTTCCGAAACCAAGTTTGAGCGTGATTCCTGCCTTCGGGCTCATCTGAAAAGCCCGGTGCAACACCTGCGTGATCTGGGCGTGCTGGAAGCCCGCTGCATCTTTGCTCATGGAGTCTGGATGGACGAAGTGGAGATGGAGATTCTGGCGGCTTACAATGCTTCAATTGCCCTCTGTACAGATAGCAACCTCAAGCTTGCCTCGGGCATTGCTCCCATCAAAGGCTATCACAAGAAAGGTGTGAGGCTCAGCCTTGCCACCGATGGTGTGGCTTCCAATAACAATCTGGATCTCCTGGCAGAGATGGATTTCACTGCCAAGCTGCATAAAGCAGTGAACAACGATCCTGCTTTCCTGCCTGCCGAAGAACTGGTGCGGATGTGCACGATTGAAGCTGCGCAAGCGCTCGGAAAGGGCGACGAGCTGGGTTCTCTGGAACTGGGTAAAGCTGCGGACATCCTGGTGCTGAACCTGCAGGAACTGGAAGCTCAACCGCTTTACAATCCCTATTCTCACTTGGTTTATGCTCTGAATTCCCACAGCATCCGGGACGTCGTGATCGCAGGATCCCCCGTGATGCGAGCTCATAAACTGGTGAATCTGGACGAAACGGAGCTCATCTCCCGGGCACAGAGCTATAAGGCGAGGATTCTGGCGGAACAATGAAATCATTCAAGAATAGAAAAGCTCTGCACGACTACTTTGTGGTGCAGAAACTGGAAGCCGGGATCGTGCTCAAGGGCACCGAAATCAAGTCCATTCGCGACGGTAAACTCAATTTCAAGGATAGCTTTGCCCGCATAGATCAGGGCGAATGCTGGCTCTTCAACTTCCATATCAGTCCCTGGGAAAATGCCGCTTTCTTCAACCACCAGGCAGAACGCAAACGCAAGCTTCTGCTGCATGCCTCCGAGATCAAGCGCCTCAGAAGCAAAGTGGATGAGCAGGGCATGACCTTGGTCCCCCTGGAGCTCTATATCAACGACAAAGGTCTCTGCAAAGTGGTTCTGGCACTGGTGAAAGGCAAGAAGCTGCACGATAAACGGGATAGCATTCAAGCTCGTGACCTCGAACGCGAGCGGGATCGGGACGGGAAGACCTAGGAACAACCGGCTCTGCTATAGTGGAAGCGACATCTTGTCGCTTTGATAAACAACACGTCAGGATGACGTGTCCACTATACCCAATAGAACGCAGATGACTGGATCAACTGGATCAACAGGATTTTCTCCCACGAATGGACACAAATGAATGATCACAAATGAGCTCAAATCTGTTCAATCTGTTGAATCCGTGTAATCCGTAATGAATACAATCCTTTCAATCCTTAAATCCTGAAATCCTTGTGGAGCCCTTTAGTCTCCCAGCTTCGCACCTGCCGGTCTCGTCACTAGTCACTTGTTACTAGTCACTAAAAAGAAAAGCCCCGGAACTAGTCCGGGGCTTCTCATATTAGGCAGAGGGCTGCAAAGCAGCCTTAACTGCGGTTATTTCATCAGGATCATCTTACGGGTGCTGCTGTACTTACCGGCATACATCTTGTAGAAGTACACACCGCTGGAGACGCCGGAGCCGTTGTTATCGGTTCCGTTCCAAACGATGCTGTGGATACCGGCAGCTTTCTGATCGTTGACCAAGGTCTTGACCAGCTGTCCGCGAGCATTGTAGATGTTGATTGTGACGGGACCGTCTGTGGCGAGACTGTAGTTGATGGTGGTTTCCGGATTGAAGGGGTTCGGATAGTTACCATTCAAGCTAGTCACGATTGCAGGGACGGACGGGTCGTTTGTATCACTTCCGCCTTCAAGGTAGAAATCATCCACCATGAAGATGAAGGCATCGTTGGACAGGCACTGGATACCTACGCGGATATTCTGTCCGGCATAGGCAGTCAGGGGATATTCGTACATGGTCCAATCGAGCGGGGCTTCGATAAAGTTCGCACCGCTGATGATGGTGAATTCGTTCGGGTTTGTGCTGCCATTTGAGACGCCAACCTTGAATCTTTCCAAACCATAGTCATCGGTGTAACTCTTGGCATAGAAACGAACAATGCCACCGCCGGCAACAGTCGGAGTAATCATCCAATCGTTGTTGGGAGGTGTGGTTGAGGCAAAGCAAGCGGCAAACTTATCGCCACCATGTGCGGGCATATCGGTGATTGCGGGAGAAGCTGCACTGGGATTGAAGACTATGAAGGCTTGAGGATCATAACCATTTTCCCAGGTGATACCAGTCATACCATAGGTTGTGCTCATATCAACGTCCACCAGGGTCCAGGGATCGAAGGCGATTGAGAAGTTGGCATAGGTCTCAAAACCGTCATCGACAGCAACCTGTGAAACGGGCAGGACGAAGTTCAGAGTGGTGGTTTGGCCAGTAATGACTACCACGTTATTTTGTGTGACGGCACTGTAGCCAGGAGCAGAGGCGGTAACG
>JAZHDE010000252.1:0-11487 GCA_036584515.1 Candidatus Cloacimonadota bacterium
TTTGCAAGGCTTCCCTCCGCCAGAACATCTCGTCTGAAGCCTGAACAAGCTCCGTAGATTCACTTTTTTTGCAGTTTCAACCGGCTGCGCAGGGTTGAAACAACTCTTCAGGAATGACGGGATGCTGGGCTGGGTGGGAAGCTGAAGACACAGGTCTGCCCCTACAGGATCATGGTTGAAACTTTTCGGGCAGCAAAGCTGAATGAAGTGAAGCTTTGGTGTGAATTGGCAGACCAAAGGGTGGCAGGTTGCGGTAGATTTGGTGTGGCAAACTCCTTTTTGCTGCAGAGCTCGGAGAGCTCTCCTGTAGGCAGTTCCGCTGCCTCTGCCAATTCGGAGATTGGCAGACCAACATCGGGAGCGACAGCTACGCAGTTCTGTTCAATGTTCACTGTTCACTCTCTTGTCACTTGTCACTGGTCACTCGTCACTCCCCAAAAAGCGACAAGATGACGCTTCTACTCTGGTTACTGGTTACTCGTCACTCCCCAAATAAGCGACAAGATGTCGCTTCTACTCTGGCCACTGGTTACTCGTCACTCCCCAAAAAGCGACAAGATGTCGCTTCTACTCTGGTTACTGGTTACTCGTCACTTCCAAAAAGCAACAAGATGTCGCCTCCACTATTGTCGCTTCCCCCCTCGTCACTAGTTACTCGTCACTTCCAAGAAGAGTGTTAGTGGAATAATATACACTTCCAAAACACCAATAAGTGGAGAAACAGGTTGACAAAAGCCAAGCACTGAAGTAGAATGTCTGCAAAATAAATACTGGAGACTTGTATGAAGAAAACACTGTTTAGTATATTACTGATATTGGCCTTTTCGATAGGCCTGATGGCACAGCCTATGGCCATCACCTCTGTCCCTGCAAACGGCTATTTTGGAGTTTATCTGGCTGATCTCGATGAAGATACAGCCAACGAACTGGGTTATCCCTATATGTTTGGCGTTCTCGTCAGCGGCGTTGTGGAAGATTCCCCAGCCGAGGAATATGGAATCGAGGCCGATGATATCATCATGAGTGTGGATGGAGCCCAGGCCAATGACCGGGATACCTTTATGCAGCTCGTGGCCAATGTAATGGCAAATCAAAGCGTCAATTTCTCGATTTGGAGAGCAGAAGCCCCGATCGAGATTGCAGTAGTGGCCGGCACCCGTCCCGCCGTCACTCAGGAAGTGCAGATCACACCCACTCGGGGTCACAATGTTGGCTTTGGTGGCGGCTCCTGGATCCCTGCCTTCCAGTTCAATGATCCCGCAGATGTGAACGGTATCATCGTTCCGCTGGGCTTCAAAGCCCTGCCGGAAGATGGCATCATCATGCAAGGCGGAGCCGGAAAGGGCAACGTTGGTAAAGGCTTCTTCATTGGTGGAATGGGAATGGGTTACACAGTTGAACGCAAAAAAGCTGATACCGATCCTGCTTTTGCCGGGTTCCACACCAATATGCGCTATTCCATGAGCATGGGTGGAGTTACCCTCGAAAAACGCTTCCCGATCTACGGCAATGTGATTGGCTCCCTTGGAACCATGCTGGGAGCAGGAGAACATAATCTTGAGCTGGCCCGCACCAATGGCTCCTATAACTGGGGAGACATCAATGGTACCATGTTGAATTCTTCCAATAGCTACGTGCGCCTCAACAGAAGCTTCCTGGTGGTTCAACCCCGGGCAGAGCTTCTGTGGAAACTCCTGCCCTGGTTCGCACTCAGAGGAGAAGTGGCCTACACCTATGGTTATGCTCCTGAAGAAGGCTGGACTGCTGAGACCGGTGCCGGTGATACTTACGACGTTAGCGCCTCACCCAATACAGACTTTGGCGGACTGAGTATTTCCGTCGGTCCCTGGTTTGGTTTCTGATTAATAGACTTAAAACGAGAGGGGTAGCTGCGGCTTCCCCTTTTTTTTACGCCTTGCGCATCTGCCAGATGAAGAAGGGACAACCAATGGCAGCGGTGATCACGCCCACGGGGAGCTCGATAACGGCAATGTTTTTGGCTATCAGATCTGCCAGCAGCAGGAAAACCGCACCCACCCACATGGAATAGAGATAGATCTTCTTTTGTCCGGAGGGAATGAAGAATCTCACCACGTGAGGAATGATCAGGCCGATGAAGCCAATGATCCCGGCATAGGAAACACTGATTCCGACTATGATAGAACTGAGGACAAAGATCTCCAGCCTGAGTTTGGAAGTATTGATGCCCACGCTTCCGGCATAGAGATCTCCCCCACTCACGATATCCAGGCTGCGACTGCGGAAGTAGAGCCGGGCAAGAAGCAATAGAGACAAGCCCGCCAGAATCTGGAAAAGCAGCCATTCATTATGGCTAAATATGCGCCCCAGATTCCCCATCAGCACACCCAGGATGATCAGGGTATCCTGACGGAAGATATACATCACCAGTGAGATAGCAGACGAGAAGAACATCCCGGCAATGATCCCCGCAATTAGTAAACGGCTGCGGTCAAAGCTGCCATGCTTCTGAGCCAGAGACCAAACCAATATCAAAGTGAGACCAGCCCCGAGAAAGCCTCCCAGAGGCATCAGAATCACCAAACCCAGCACACCGAAGAGGATCGCTCCAAATGCTGCACCGGAGGAAATACCCAGGATATATGGCTCTGCCAGAGGGTTGGCCAGCATTAGCTGATAGATAGAGCCAATCCCGGCTAACGCCATGCCGGTATATAGGGTAAGGATAAGGCGGGGAAACCGCAGTTGCCACATGATGCCGGATCCCGGAGAACCGATCAGCATATAGAGGCAGATCAGCCCGGCTGAGACTAGCAGAAGAATGAAGGGGAAGGCTTTCTTCATGGCTTCTGTTCCCATTGGTCGCAAAGTTCGCGCAGGCGTCTGGCACCATCCACAATTCTGGGACCGGCGCGCTGAATCCAATCCGGATTGATATCGGCTTCAAAGTAAATGCGTCCACTCTTCAGTGCGGGAATGTCCTGCCAGCCTTTGCGGCTGAGAATGGACTGCAGGCTGTCCTGAGAGTAGCAGATCATGATATCCGGAGCTGCCTCAATCACCTTTTCCGGGTCAACTCTGGAGTAATCCCGTTCCAGGCTGTCAAAGACGTTGTCCCCACCTGCCAGTTCAATTAAAGCGCCGACGAAGGATTGATCGGAGACGCTCATTAGAGGATCGCGGTAGATTTCCAGGAATATCTTGGGACGGCGTTTGCCGCTGGCCTCTTGCCTCACAGCTTCCAGGTTTTGCTTCAGGCTGTCCGTGAGAACGCTTGCCCGGCTTTGTGTGCCTGTGATCTCTCCCAGGCGCGCTATACCAGCATAGAGCTCTGTAAGGCTGGTGGGGTAAAAGGACTCCACGCGGAAGCCCAGCTTGGTGAATTCGGCAGAGATAGCTTCCTGTTCCAGAGCAGAACTGAAGATGATCCCGGGTTGAAGCTGGATGATCTTTTCCTTGTTCAGGGCTCCAAAATCTCCCACAATCTCCTTGGTGGCCAGGATGGGTGGGTAGCTGCATTCTTTGGTCACACCTATGATGCGGTCTTCCAGGCCCAGAGAGCAGAGCAGTTCCGCCACTTCCGGCGAGAGCACCACATAGCGCTCTGCTGCTTCAGCTCCGGAGCTGGTGGTGCAAGAAAAAAGCAGTAGTAGGGGGAGCATCAGGACTAGGTATAGCTTTATATTCATCGTTCCTCTTCAAGTTCAGGCTTGGGGTTTTATCCCATAAATTGGGCTGCTTTGTCAAGCTTTCGTTTTTGATTGACAGCAAAAGCAGCCCTTCAAACTGTCACCATAAGGAGATTTAAGCCAAAACATGAGCCTAATTCAAGCCATCGAGATCAGCCAGGAATTCTCTTCTCATTATGTATTGAGAAATGTATCCTGCACCATAGAGCATAATAGCCGGATCGGGCTTATCGGGTCCAATGGATCCGGTAAATCCACTTTGATCAAGATTATGCTGGGAACCCTCCAGCCAAGCGAGGGTAAGGTGCTGCGCGCCAAGAAATGCCGGGTGGCGTATCTGCCTCAGAATTTGCAGCTCGATCCCAATCTGGTGATGCTGGATTACATTCGTAGCTCCAGGCCGGACTTTGAGCTGCTCAATCACCAGATTCAGGTGCTCTCTGAAAGCCTGAGAAAGTCCTTTGACAGAGCGGTGGAGGAGAAGCTGGAGCAGGCTGTGGAAAGCTACCACAGCACAGGAGCTTATGACTTTGAGAATCAGGTGAAGTATGTGCTGGAGTCTCTCAAATTCCCTCCCGCACTGTGGCATAAGAAGATAGGTGAGTTTAGCGGTGGTGAACAAACCCGGATCTGCCTGGCAGCCATCCTGCTCTCTCCCTATGATCTGCTGATCCTGGACGAGCCTACCAATCATCTGGATATTGCTATGATCAACTGGCTGGAGACTTATCTTTCCAAGCTGGATCAGCCGTTTCTGGTGGTCTCGCACGATCGCCGGTTTCTGGATAACACCGTGCGCAGCATCTACTCCCTGCGGGGTGGTTCTTTGAGTATCACCAAGGGTAACTACAGCAGCTTCAAGGAAGCTGATGAGATTGCCCGTCTGGCTCAGGAAAAAGCTGCCAAAGAACAGGCAAAATGGATTGCCGAAACTGAAGATTTTATCGCCCGTAATATGGCGGGACAGAAGACCAATCAGGCCAAAAGCAGGCTCAAACAACTGGAAAAGGTGGAGCGCATCTCCTCCCCCACCGAAGCTCCCAAGCTCAAGCTGCGTCTGGGAGCTCAATCACGCAGCAGTAACACTCTTTACCGGCTGGAGAATGTCAGCTTTGGAATAGCCAATCTCATCCTGGCCAGAGAAGTGGAGCTTTATGCCCATTATCAGGACAGAGTGGCGATCATCGGACCCAATGGCTGTGGCAAGACTACTCTGCTCAAGCTGCTGCTGGGCAGGGCAGAGCCTCAGGCAGGGCAGCTGTATCGGGGAGCGAATCTGGAGATTGGCTATTACGACCAGCATCAGATCAATCTGGATGACCGCATCACGGTCAAGGACACCATCTGGAAGCTCGCTCCGCTGGAGCCGATTGGTTATGTTCTTGGTTGGCTGGCACGCTTTGGTTTCACGGGTGATGATGTGGATAAACGGGTTTCCATCCTTTCCGGAGGAGAGAGGTCACGGCTCTATTTGAGTGTATTGATCCATAAGAAGCCCAATCTGCTGATATTGGATGAACCTACCAATCACCTGGATATCGAGCTCACGGACAGCCTTCTGGAAGCTCTTCAGGATTATGATGGTAGCATTATCTTCGTCTCGCACGATCGTTATTTTATCGAAGCGCTGGCCACACGCTACTGGGTCTTCAGGCATAAGATTGATCCGTCTGAGCCGGCTAAGCTCTATCCTACTATCGAGGATATGGATGAGGAATTGCCAGTAGTCATCACTGCTTCTTTTACTGATCCTGAGATAGTGACAGAGAAGGTGGATACCAGGAGCCGGAAGAAGAAGCTTAATCCTTGGTATCTGAAGCAATTGCATGAGCAGATTGAGCAGAAGGAAAATGAACTGAAAGCTCTGGCAGAGACTCTGGAGTCCATACATCTGCGTCTTGCTGCCCCAGAGACCTATGCAGATCAGGCTTTGCTCTATAAGCTGCGGGAAGAAATGCAGGAACTAGAGCGCTTGGAAGCCGGAAACAAGGCAGAGCTGAGTGGCTTGGAAGAGAAGTATCTGGAGATGTCTTATGAGTAAGAGAGTCGGCTTCACTACCTCCTTCCCGGTGGAAGTGATTTATGCAGCGGGACATACGCCAATAGACTTGAACAATATCTTTATCACAGGCAATGCCTCAGAAGCTGTCTATCAGGCAGAACTCAAGGGCTTCCCCCGCACCATCTGTGCCTGGATCAAGGGGAATTACAAAGCTGCCCTGGAAGCTGAACTGGATGAGGTGATCGGAATTGTGCAGGGAGATTGCGCCAATAGCCAATCCCTGCTCTCTGTCTTGCAGGAAGACAAGCTGCCGGTATATCACTTCTCCTTTCCCCTGGAGAAGTCGCCAGCAGCCCTGGATGCGGAAATATCGAGGCTGGAAGAGCATTACGGAGTATGCCGGAAGCAGACACTTGAGGCGAAGAAACGCTTGGATGAGATCCGCCGTAAGCTGGTCTGGCTGGATGAACTGACCTGGAAGGAAGGGAAGGTCTCCGGCAAGGAGAACCATCTCTGGTTGGTGAACTCATCAGATTTCCAAGGAAATCCTGATCGCTTTGATATAGAACTGGATGAGTTTCTGCGGGAAGCTGAGAGCCGGGAGTCTTATCTGCCCAAGCTGCGACTGGCCTATCTGGGTGTTCCGCCTATACTGAGTGATCTTTATGAGGTTCTACGCAGCCTGCAGGTGGAGGTGGTCTTCAATGAAGTGCAAAGGCAATTTGCCATGCCATATCTGGAAGAGGATATCCTGGCTCAATACCTGAGATACACCTATCCTTACAGCGTTTTTGACCGCCTGGAGGATATCCAACCGGAGCTGACCAGCAGGAAGATCGACGCAGTGCTCAGTTATACCCAGTCCTTCTGTCACATGCAGATAGATAACCTGCTGCTCAAGAGGCATATAGACCTGCCCTTCCTCACTCTGGAAGGAGATCAGCCGGAGGCTGTGGATTCAAGAACACTACTCAGGCTGGAAAGCTTTATCGAGGTGCATTCATGACTCGGGTAGCCTTGGGTATGAGCGGTGGGATAGATTCCACCATGAGTGCTCTGATTCTCCAAGAACAGGGTTTTGAAGTGATTGGGCTCACTATGTCCTTTTGGGATCCCTCTATCAAGATCGCTGAGCAGACCAAGAAAGGCTGTTTTGGCCCGGGCGAGGCTGAGAACCTTGAAGCTGCCAAGTTGGCTGCCAAGAAGCTTGGCATCGAACACCACGTTATCCCTCTCTCAGGAGAGTTTAGGACTCATGTGCTGGGTTTCTACACCAGCACTTATCTTATGGGCAAGACTCCCAATCCCTGTTCCATCTGTAATCCCCTGCTGAAGTTTGGCCTACTTCCTCAAGCTGCCAAAGCCAAGGGATTGAGCTATGACTATTTTGCCACTGGGCACTATGCCAGAAAGCACTTTGATGAGAAGCTCAAGCGCTGGCAGATCCTCAGGGGAGTGGACAAAAGCAAAGACCAATCCTACTTCCTCAGCCTGCTCTCTCAGGAACAGATTGACCAGGCTCTCTTTCCTCTGGGTGAGATGCATAAGGTGGATTTGAAAGCATTTGCCCGGCTTCACGGCTTTGAGTATCTGGTGAAGAAACAGGAAAGCCAGGACTTTCTGCAGACGGAAGATCACTCTGTGCTCTTTGAAGCTTCGCAGATAGTCCCGGGAAGGATTGTTGACTTTGAAGGAAGAGAACTGGGAACTCATCGAGGCTTGATCCATTACACTATTGGACAGCGCAAAAACCTGGGTGTGGCGGGTATGCCGGAGCCTTACTATGTAATCAGATTGGATGCAGAGAACAATGAACTGGTCTTGGGTCCGGTCAGACTGCTGTATTCAGACTCACTGATAGCAGAGAAGCTGAACTGGGTATCGGTTGGGCCACCAATCGAGAAGCTGGAAGTGACAGCCAAGATACGATTTGCCCACGAGCCTGCCGCAGCGACACTGGAATTTCTGGATAAGGAACGAGTGAGAGTCGAATTTCAAGAGCCTCAGCTCTCCATCACTCCGGGTCAATTGATAGTCTTCTACCGGGATGATCTTCTTTTGGGTGGCGGCTTTATTGCCTGAGCTTTTCTAGGCTCGTTCTTCCACCACATTGCCAGCTCCTTCTGCTCCCTGATCTCTCTGCCCTTGGGCACATAAACCGGTTTACCACTGTAGAAATCCAGCCCAGTGTAATACATTGTTGTGCTGATCGTCATAGGCGTGGGAGTGAATTCCTGCACCTGCTCAATCCTCAGCCCATGTTTCCTGAGCCACGAAGCCAGCTCCAGCGCGTGCGCCCTGGTGGTGCCGGGATGCCCAATGATGATATAGGGAATGATCTGGCGTTTGAGCCCCAGCTCTGCTGCCTGCTTCATAAACAAGCGGGAGAAATCTTCATAGGAATCTATCCCAGGCTTGCCCATCAAATCCAGAACCGGCTTGGAGACATGCTCCGGAGCCAGCTTCAGCCTTCCTCCGGTATATTTCGCAGCCAGGGCACGGATATATTCCGGACTGTTTGAAGCCAAATCAAAACGTATCCCGGAGGAGATAAAGATGTGCTTCACACCGGGAAGCTTCTCCACTTCTGCCAGGAGCTTGAGCTGAAGCTTGTGATCTGCCATCAGATTGGAACAGATCTTGGGATAGAGGCAGGATTGCCTTTTGCAGGAATCCGGAAAGCCCAGCTTGCAATATGAACCATACATATTGGCTGTGGGACCGCCCAGATCGGAGATTGAACCATGGAAGACGTATCCCCCACTCTTCTCCTTCTTATGTGCCGCCAGCCGTTCCACTTCCTTCAGAACCGAAGCCTTCGAACGGGATTGAATGGCTCTGCCCTGATGCAAGGCTATGGCACAGAAGCTACAGCCTCCATAGCAACCCCGGTGTGTGGTGATAGAATCCCGGATTTGCTCCCAGGCAGGTATTCTGGCACCTTTATAAACAGGATGGGGAGCATTCTCATAATCTAAAGCGTAGACCCTATCCAGCTCTGTTTCAGTCAGAGCTTTCCCGGGAGGATTGTGCCTTATCCACCTGCCACCGTTTTCTTGGTAGAGGATAGTATCCTGAAACTTATCAAAGAAGAGCCTGTAGAGCTCGTGATAGACCAGTTTGTCCTTTGAGGCTGCTGCCGAGGGAATCACTATCCCGCCGGATCTGTCTTCATCAGAGGAGGTAAAGACCACAGTGGAGGCCAAGTCCTTCAGCTCGTTAATACTTTTGCCTTCCTGTAAAGCTTGGGCCACTGCCAGAGTACTGTGTTCTGCCATGCCGTAGATCAGAATATCGGCTTTGGTATCGGCCAGCAGACTGTTCTTAACGGTATCACTCCAGTAATCGTAATGTGAGATTCTCCGCAGAGATGCCTCGATGCCTCCCAGCACCACTGGCACTCCCTTGAAGAGCCTCTTGACTATATTGGTATAGATCAGACTGGCCCGATCGGGACGCTTACCTGCCACGGCTCCTGGAGTATAGGCATCATCACTTCGGATCTTACGCTGGGCAGTATAGTGGTTGACCATGGAATCCATGTTCCCTGCAGTTATTCCAAAGAAGAGTTTAGGGCGTCCCAGAGCCAGAAAGTCCTCGTCCTTGTGCCAATCCGGCTGAGAGATCACACCAACTTTGAAGCCATGGGATTCCAGTACTTTCCCAATAATTGCAGTTCCAAAGCTGGGATGATCCACATAAGCATCACCAGTAATGAGGATGATATCCAGCTCATTGTATCCTCTTGCCTGCATTTCTGCCCTGCTCATCACCAGAAAAGACATCTTGGCTCCTTCAGTAAAATCATATAAGAAAAAGGTGCTTGCAGATCATGCTAGCACCTTGAACATTAGTTAGTTATTACAGATTACTGGGTAGATCTGATTATATTGATGGCTTGAACGCCTTTATCTGTATCCATCAGATCAAAAGTAACATACTCGTCCTGTTCCAGAACTTTCAACTCTCTGGGCGAATTGGTCACAATAGACTTCCAATGGACAAAGTACTCTTTGTTATCATCAGTAATGATGAATCCGTATCCCTTGTTCTTATTGAACCATTTGACTTTTCCTTTCATTAAAACCTCGCTGTTTGACTGCGTCCAGTTTTTTAATCCTACTTTGGCGCGTCAACCAAAATCAGGACAATTTCATGTTTTGATCACCGATCTTTGTATCCAAAATTCAATACCTTGTAACATGATAAGCCGATTAGAGCGCTCTGACAACGATTTATTGAGCTCGCAGAGCAGAATACTTATGAGAAAAAAAGTGCTTATGGACGGCCATAATCAAAGACCAGTGCCTGCCCAAGGGCGTCAATACTTAGGGTTTTGGCCCGCGATAGGTCGCGGCTGTAAAAAAGATAGCCTTCCTTGCGACCTCCTGGAAGCAGATCACCAAAACTAAAATAGCTATTGATCAATTCCAGCAGGTTCTCCCGCTTCTTTTCCTCCCGATCGATCAGACTCTGTTGATCGGTGGGATCCGGCATGAACTCGAAGGGATCACTGAGAAGCTGGGTTTGCAAGCTCCCAGCAATCAGATTGAGAGGGATATGATCAAATTGCCGGTCACCCGCCAGAATACTAAATCCGGAGGGATTGATCCTCTTGGTCTCAGCAGAGAGATTACGGACATGCAGATAGATAGAGAAATAGCTATTGGCCATATAATTGGCTGAATTATGGTAAACTTGGGGACGGACAGCCACCAATAGGCTGTCCGTCCTCACTATGGCAAACCTGTTTTCTGCTCTCACGCCTTCGCCGGTCCTGGGCAGGTAATATGATACCGCGCAGGATGATACCAGCACAAGCAAGACCAGCAGAAAAAGGATTCTAGACATCTTCGTTTTCTTCTGTCTCTTCTATATCTTCGTTTTCTTCCAGATCTGCAGTCTCTTCTTCCTCTTCATCAAAGTCCGGCCCGGTCTCATAACCTTCACCTACTATCGCAGCGGGCACAGCAGCACGGAGCTTCTCGGCTTCGGCATCGATTTCCTCATCATCCGGTTCACTGGGCACGTAGGTGATATCTCTCACCTTATCGGCACCTGTGAGATTGATGAGGCGGACGCCCTGAGTGTTTCTGCTGATCAGGGATACGACGTCAACCTTTTGGCGGATGATCATGCCTTCCTGAGTGATGATCATCAGATCATCGCCTTCATTCACCATCATCAAAGCTGCCAGGTGACCATTACGTAGTGTGGTCTTCAGAGTGATAACACCCTTGGATCCACGCTTGTGAACGGTGTAGGAATCTATCGTAGTACGCTTACCATAACCGTTTTCGCTGATTGCAAGGATGCTGGGAGCGGTTTCGTCACTGTTCTCCGTCATATACTCTGGCTTGATCACGGTCATTGAGATCACATAATCCTTATCCCGCAAGCCGATACCCTTCACACCCATGGTGAAGCGGCCGCTGGGACGCACATCACTCTCGTTAAACCGGTTACAATAACTATTCCGGGTAGCCAGAAGGATATCATCCGACCCACCTGTGATTCTGGCATCGATCAGCTCGTCATCTTCATTGAGCTTGATAGCCAGGATCCCGATGTTTCTGGGACGCGAGAAGGCTTTCAGGGAAGTCTTTTTCACCAAGCCATTTCGGGTACACATGGTGATATATTGATCCTCGGCAAATTCTCGGAGCGTAACAAAAGCCTTGATCTTTTCCTTTTCCTGGAACTGCACCAGATTGACTATGGCTTTGCCACGAGCCGTACGGCTGGCTTCCGGAATCTCAAAGACCTTCAGCCAATAGCAGCGTCCATGATCCGTAAAAAGCAGGATATAGCTGTGGG
>JAZHDE010000253.1:0-11464 GCA_036584515.1 Candidatus Cloacimonadota bacterium
TCCCTAGTCCCTAGTCCCTAATCACTGTTAAGCGACAAGATGTCGCTTCCACTATATCACACCAAAAAAACCTTGCCAGAAATTCAACTATGATTATTATGACTATTAGAAATGCGAGTACTCTACTAAATAGTAGTAGAAAAAGGAGTAATAATGGCCAAGCCACAACTGGTGGTGCTGGGTTTCTTGAAAAAACAACCCATGTACGGCTATCGAATAGGTCAGATCGTGGAAGAAATGCAGCTTTCCGTGTGGGCGGGAATCAAGCTGCCTTCCATCTACAAAGCTTTACAAAGCCTGGAAGAACGCCAGATGATCGGCGGCGAGCAGGAAGTGGAAGGCAATAACCCACCGCGCAAGGTTTTTCATCTGCGGGAACGGGGACATCGTCTGCTGCGACTCTTAGTGAAAGAAGAGCTGAGCAAGCTCGCTCTCTCACCCCCGGAGTGGTGGCTGGTGCTTTCCTTCTGCTGGCAATCCGTGACCCGCAAGGAACTCATAGAAGCCGTGACTCAGCGTTACGAAATGCTCAACGGACCCATGCCTGCTCAGAAAGAAGAGCACTGCAAGGTCATGATGGAAAAGGGTAATATACCCGAGATTATGCACCACGTATTCCGCTTGGGTATGCGGCATTTAGAGGTGGAACGCACCACCCTGAAGGAGCTGCTGGAGGCCATCCCTTCCATGCCCGAAGATCACTTTTATCAAGAACCGGAGGAAAATTGAAGAGACTTCTGATCCTTTCCCTGCTGATTCTGCTCCTCTCCGCCCTGCTGGCGCAGGATCAATCCCCCCTGCTCAGCTACGAAGAGGCCAAAGCTCTGGCGCTGGCCAATAACAGCGATTATCAGGCGCGGCTTGCCGCCCGGGAATCTGCCCGCTGGAGCAAAAATCAGGCACTGAGTGCCTTTTTGCCCAATCTCTCGCTCAGCGGTACCCTGCTCTATATGGATCCCGCCACGGAAGTGCAGGCAGGAGGAAACACTATAACCCTCAATAACGATTTCCGCACCTTCAACCTGCAGCTCAGTCAGCCCCTCTTTACCGGAGGCAAAATCTGGCAGGCCTATAAGATGGCGGAGATCGGCGTGGAAATGGCGGATCTGGCGCTGCAAAACCAGGAACTCACCCTGCTCTCGGAGCTGGAAAACAAATATCTGGCAGTGTTACAAACCAGAGAGCTCCTGGATATGAACGAGCTGGACTACCGCTCTGCCGAAACCAATCTGGAGATTGCTACCTTGAAAAAAGACGCTGGTATCATCTCCAATGCGGATTACCTGCGGTTTGAGAGTAACCTGGCCTCCAAGGAAGTGAGCCTTTTGCAGGCACAATCTGCCTACTCTCTGGCTCAGATGAGCCTGCGTGACCTCTTGAGGCTGGACTACAACCCCGTTCCGGCTCCCATCACCACCGATCCGGAAAACCCGCTTTTGCAGCTTCTGCAGGGCTATGATTCCGCCGCAACTACCGCTCTGGCACTTCGGGCCCGGGCTTATGGTCAAACTGGCAGCATTGCCTTGAAGATATCGGATCGTAGCCTGGAGCTTTCCCGCCGTTCCTACAAGATTAGCCAGGGAGCTTTTTTGCCCACCGTAGCACTAACCGGAAGCCGGCAATATCAGGAAAACGGCAGGGAGCGCTGGGAATTTGAAGCCTCAAACCAGATCATGCTCAATGTCTCGATCCCGCTGCTACCGCAGGTGGGAAATTATTCTGCCATGCGCAAATCTTACTTTGATCTGCAGCAGAAACGCTATGAGGCAGAAAGCCTGCGCAGTGGAGTGGAAACCGGGATGGAAGCCTCTGTGCTGAACCTGGTGAGCGCTGCCAAGCAGGTGAAAGCTGCGTCGCTGGCACTCAGCTACACCCAAGAGACTTATGAGCAGATGCAGGAACGCTTTCGGCTCAATATGATCTCCGGGGCGGAGCTATTGGATATCGATCTGATGCTCTCGGCTGCCAGACTTTCGCAAAACAATAGCTTTTACAACTACTTAAAAGCCCTGGCAGCTCTCAAACAACTGCTGGGCATCACCGATACACAAGTTCTGAATAATCTGATCCAAAGTGGAGATAATCTATGAAATACAGCAAATTGATCATCTTATCCCTCCTGATTCTGCTCGCGGTTTCTGCCTGTAACCGGGGTGGAAAGCCCGGTCCCAAAGCAAACGACAGCGCTCAACCCGTGATGGTGGAAGAGCTGGAGCTGCGTTCTCTGAGCGATTTTATCACGGTATCCGGCAAGCTGGAAGGGATCACCAATATAGTAATGTCCGCCGAATCTGCCGGACGGGTTTTGCAGCTCTACAAGAGGCTGGGAGACCGCGTGGCACAGGGTGAGCGGATTGGCAGGCTGGATAATGAAGTATCGCAGATCCGGGTGGAACAAGCTCAGGCTGCCCTGGCTTCGGCTCAGGCCTCCTTTGATAATGCCCAGCGTAATTTGAACTATGCCGAAGAGTCCCGCCGGCGAAATCTGATCTCCGAAGCGGAATACAACACGGCTCTCTCTGCCTTCACGGGTGCCAGAGCAGGAGTGGAAGGAGCCAGAGCCGGGCTGGAACAGGCTCGCAGTGGACTCAGCGGCAGTTATCTGACCGCTCCAGAATCCGGCATCATCTCCAATCTGAATGTGGCGGTGGGACAGTTCCTGGCTGCCGGACAGCCGGTTGCCACGATCACCAATGCCAGCAGCCTGATCCTCAAGACCGGGGTGGGCGAAAGCCAGATTGGCAAACTGCGGGTAGGACAGACCGCCGTGATCACGGTGGTGGGCGCCTCCGGAGAGCATCAGGGCAGAGTTCGCGGCTTTGGGATCAGTCCCCTGCAGGGTAGCTCAAACTATCCTCTGGAGATAGAGATCGCTTCCCCGCGCACTTTGATGCCCGGCATGGTGGTTTCCGCCAAGATTCTCACCAATACCTTCAGCAATCTGCTTTACACCGATATCACCAATATCGTGCGAGAGTACGACAAGAACTATCTCTATGTCATCACAGCGGAAAACAAGGCAGAGAAACGCCCTGTAACGCTGGGCAATGTGATTGGTGAATTTGTGGTGATAGCCTCAGGTGCCGAACCCGGAGAGAAGATTGTGACCAGCGGAGCTGAGAATCTGGAAGAGGGCAGCCTCGTCGAGATCAGGCAGTAAGGGGCTGATTACATGAAAGTAGCAGAAACAGCCATAAGATACTCCGTCCTGGTCAATATGCTCACGCTGGTGATCCTGCTGGTGGGGCTATATGTGATGGTTACTCTCCCCCGGGAAGAGTTTCCTGCCGTGGATTTTGGAGCCGTGATCGTGGTCGTTCCCTACCCGGGAGTGGCACCTGAAGAGATAGAGCAATTGATTACCACCAAGGTGGAGACCGAGCTGGCAGATCTGGAAGGGCTGGATTACATTGAAAGCTCCACAGAAGAAGGCAGAGCCACTATCCAGGTGCGCTTTGACGCTTCCAAAGACCCCGTCGAAGCCTATGATTTGGTGGTGCGGGAGATGAGTAAGATCAACGATCTGCCCGCGGATGCCGTGGATCCCATCATTATACGGCTGAATATGCGCGAGGTGAATCCCATATCTCAGATCGTGGTGAGCGGAGATTTCAGTCCCCTCACTCTCAGAAAGATCGCCGATGATCTCAAAGAAGGAATCCTGGGGCTGGACAATATCTCCAAAGTGGAACTGGTGGGTGCCCGGGACCGGCAGATCTGGGTGGATGTGGATCAAGCCAGGATGGATGCCTATGGGATCAGTCTGTCCGATCTCTCCGCAGTTCTCCAGGGTAGAAACCTCAATATCCCCGGAGGAACCACCCGCTACGGCAAAACGGAGTTTCTGGTGCGCACTTTGGGGCAGTTTAACAGCCTGGACGAAGTGGGCAGCATGATCATCAGCTCCGATCCTTCCGGACGCAGCGTGCGCATCTCGGATGTGGCAACAGTCACGGATACTCTTTCCCGGCGCCAAACCATCGCCAAGCTCAATGGCGATGAAGGCACCAGCATCTTCGTCTATAAAAAGGGTGATGGCAACATCATCAAGATCATGGAGGATGTGAGAGCCTATATCAAAGACTTTGAAAAGAAGGTTCCGGGCGTGAAGGTGAGCATCCGTAACGATGGTTCCATCGATGTGAAAAACGGGATCAACGCTTTGGGCAGCAGTGCCTTGCTGGGTATTCTGCTGGTCTTCATTGCGCTCTTTTTCTTCCTGGGCTGGCGCAATGCCGTCTTTGCCTCCATTGGTATCCCTCTCTCTATTCTGATCACCTTTATCATGCTGCCGCTCTTTGATATAACTCTGAATAACCTCACTATCTTCGGGCTTATCATCGTGGTGGGAATGGTGGTGGATAACTCCGTGGTGGTGCTGGAAAACATCCATCGCTACCGGGAGCTGGGCTACAGTCATAAAGATGCCATCACGGAGGGAGTGAATCAGGTGATCACACCGGTTTTTGCTTCCACGCTGACCACTGTGGCAGCCTTTTCACCTTTGCTGCTGATGAGCGGTATCATGGGACAATTCCTTTCGCTCTTCCCGGTCGTGGTATCGATCGCCCTCTTGGGTTCATGGTTCCAAAGCATGGTAATCCTGCCCAACAACATCCACCAATTTGGCAGCAAGAAGCTGGCAGGCGAGGATCGCACCACCAAGCTGATCAAACCCATTGTAAAGGGTTACCGGAAACTGGTGACCAAAGCTCTGCACCACAGGGCTATCACTATCTGGACCGTGATTGGACTCTTTGTGATCTCTCTGGGCATCCTGGCCAGTGGAGCCATCAAGTTCGAATTCTTCCCCTCCTCCGCCACACAGATTATCTCCGTGCAATTGGAAACTCCCACCGGAACTACTTTGGATGAGACCGAGCGGGTGGTTTCTAAGGTGGAGAACTATGTGATGAACATGAAAGAAAAGGAAGATGTGGAATTTGTGGTGAGCAATATTGGCTCCATTGGCGGACAAGGCATCCGTGAGGTCAAGACTTCCAATGCTCAGATCAATATAGACCTGGTGGAACAGAAGGAGATGAAACACGGAGAGGAAAAGATCAAGGCTTCTCTGAGGGAGTTTCTGGATACTCTGCCGGGGCTTTATACCTACAAGTTTGCCCGCTCTCAAAGTGGTCCTCCCATCGGTAACGACGTGGATATCCGCATCAAAGGCGAGAACCTGGAACGGCTTTCTTATATATCTGAGGTGGTCAAATCTGCTCTGAAAGACATCCCCGGAGTTACCGATATTGAGGATAGCAACGACAAAGGCAAGCTGGAAGTGCGCATCAAGCCGCGTCAGGAACTGCTTTCGCTCTACGGTCTCTCTGTGGCGCAGATAGCTTCCACCATCCGCACTGCCAGCACCGGCTCGGAAGTAACTCAATACCGGGGCGAAGGTGTGGATGAGTATCCCATTCTTCTGAAGCTCAAGGATGACTACACACAGGATCTGGAGATGCTGAAAAACCTCAAAATCCGCAGCCGTATGGGTGAATTGATCGCCATCCGGGATCTGGCAGAGTTTGAGATTGGTAGCGGGATATCCAAGATCAGCCATAGAGATGGCGACCGGGTGCTCAATGTGACTGCTGCAGTGACCACTTATGATAAGGGCGGGAGAAGCACCAAACGCACTCCCACAGAAGTTCAGACCCTTCTGAGGGGAGACCGCTTGAGAGGCACGGAAGGCACGTTGTCAAATTTCGAGCAGCGCTTCCCGGGCTATACTCTGGAGTTTGGTGGAGTGCAGGAAGAACAACGCAAATCCTACACCTCTTTGGCCTATGCCTTCCTGATAGCGATTCTGGGCATCTTCACCATTCTGGCCTCGCAATTCCGCAGCTACGTGCAACCCCTGATCGTGATGATCACCATCCCCTTTGCCTTCATTGGCGTGATCCTGGGGCTGCTGGTGACAGGGCTGGCTTTCTCTCTGAATACCATGATCTCCGTGGTGGCTCTGGCGGGTGTGGTGGTGAATAATGCCATCCTGCTGATAGATTTCATCAATCAGGAGCGGGAAAAGGGTGCAGATCGATGGCATGCCATTATCGAGAGTGGTTCTGCCCGCCTGCGTCCTATCATCCTCACAACGGCAACCACCGTGGTGGGTATGCTGCCTCTGGTCTTCTCCAATAATCCTTCCTCACAGGTCTGGAGACCCCTGGCGGTGAGCTTCACCTTTGGTCTGCTCTTTGCCACCATGCTTACCCTCTTTGTGATCCCGGTGGTTTACTCCATGGTGGATAGTTTCTTTGGACGCTTCCACATGACCAGGTTCAAAGAACACAGCAAGTTCACAGAAGTAATCAAGGACGATAATGCAGACTTACCAACAGAAAGCTAAGACCTGCTAAAACAATAACCATAGCGAAGTCCATAACTGAAGGCTTCCGGTGATAGAGAAAGCTTTTCTTTCCCTGTCTTCGGAAGCCTCTCAGCTCCAACTGAATAGCCTGCAGCTCGCTGGATTGGATCAAAGAGGCCAGCACTGCCAGGCTCAGAATCCGATAGACCAGCAGCTTCTCTCGGAAGGAAAGCTGTTTCTGCACGATTCCCCGCTGTTTGAGCTGGTGACTAACCCTCTGGAGCCGTTCCCGCAAGCGGGGTAGTAGATGCATTACATAGGAGATGAGAAAGCTGAGCTCTTCGGGCAGGAACTTCAGCGCCAAGCGCAGTTCTGCATAGGATAAGACAGAGAGCAGGGTGGCAGAAACCAAGAGAATCAGAAGCCGCAAGGCTACCTCCAATCCCAGCTCCAATCCTTGGCTGTAGATCCTGAAGATGCCCAGCTCCAGCAGCAGCTCTCCCTCATGGCGAAAGATGAGCTGGATCAGGAAGACGCTGAAGATCACGGGGATGATTGCTTTGAGGGATTTGAGCAAGGAACGGAGCTGCCTGCGGCTGAGCAGCAAAGCCAGCCCAAGGCTGAAAGCCAGGAGCCCGGAAAGTAATAAAACATCACGCAAAAGCACCGCCAGAGAGGTGATCCACAGCACCAGCAGCACCCGGCTCAGAGGATGCATCTGCCCTCCTCCAAGCGAATGGTGATGGCCTTATCTATTGTGCTCAGACGAAGGTCGTGACTCACGATCAGAGCTCCGCTGCCGCTCTTGATTTTCTGCTTCAGCAGCGCCAGCAAAGCCTCTGCTGCGCTTGTATCCAGCCCGGCAAACGGCTCATCCAGCAGCCAGAACCGATCCATCAGATAGGGCAGAGCCAATTGGGAAGCCAGGCGCAACTGCCCCGAAGAAAGCTGGGAATAGCTCCGTTCCCAGATATCCCGCCAGGGCTCACTCTCTGCCAGATTCTGCCATACAGCCTCAGTTACCTTGCCCTTCAGAGCCAGAGCCCAGAGCTTCAGCTCCTGGGCAGGATTCACGGCCAAAAGGGAGTCCTGAGCTTTCTGAGGCAGGTAGTAGAGGCGGGAATCTCCAGGCTTGAGCTCTCTGCCGTCCAAGCTCAGAGCCAGTTCCCGGCAGGGCAGATGGCCGCTGATCAGCTCCAGCAAGCTGCTCTTGCCCACTCCGTTATCCCCTTCCAGAATATACAGCTTATCCAGCTCCAGACAGAGGGAGATCTCTTTTAGCAAAGCCTTTCCATAGGGATAGCTGAAGCCGGGAAGCCTGATCTTAAGAAGGCTCAACCGAGTTTCTCCAGATGGATTACCCGGCTGGCAAGAGAATCCAGATCGGAGAGATGCTCGGTGCAGAGAATCATCTTACCGCGTTGTTTCAGAGAATTCAGCCAATGCTTGAGCAGCACCAGATTCTTGCCGGATACACCCCGGCAGGGCTCGTCCAGCAGCACCAAAGGAGGGTTAATCAGCTCGGTAATCGCCCAGCTTAGGAGCCGGGCTTCTCCTCCGGAGAGGTGAGCAGCATCCAGGCTCAGCTTGGCATCCAGCCCAAAATACTTCGCCACGCGGGCAATCTCCTGCTGCATTATGCCTCGCTCGGTGCCCAGATTCTCCAGGCTGAAGGCCAGTTCATGCTCGAGCTGAGGAAAAAAGAAGTATTGCTCCGCCATCTGATAGCTGAGATAAGTCAGCATCTCGGGCAGATCGACACTGCGTAGATCTATCTGCCTTGTGCCTTCCGCTCTTCGATATTCCAGCCGGATAGAGCCGGAAAGCTCCGCTTTGATATAGCGGGGGATCACTCCGCTGATAGCGTTGAGCAGCGTGGTCTTACCCGCTCCGGCAGGGGCTTTCAGCAGCACCAGTTCTCCCTCTTGCAGCTCCAGATCAAAGTCTTTTAGGATTGTCCCACCCTGGCTGTGGGGATAGGCGAGGGAGAGCCCGGAGATCCTCAGCAAGTCGGTCAATTCCCGGGGTATAGCCGGAAATAGCGTAGATTGGGTTCTGCAGCAGTGCCCTGAGCCTCCAGAAAAGCCGGCAGGCTAGTCTTGGAGCTGCCACGGGTGAGCCACTGCTTTACTCTGGCTCCACTGCCCAGTTCCCAGTTCAGGAGTCCATTGAGGTCAATAACTTTACGGAAGGAAGAGCTCTCCAGCATGGCACGTTTATTCACCTGCACGTAGATGATCTGTTTCAGCCACATGCCTCCCGGGATTTGGGGGCTTTTCAGACCGTAGCTGCCATCATCAGTCAGCTCCAGCACAGCTCCCTGCAGATGCTTGGGATACTCCAGATTCAGCTTCAGGCCATCGCTTGTCCAGAGGATCACCTCTGCCTTTCTGCGGCTGCCCAGAGCCCGCATAATGTCTTCAAAGCGGTAGCCGCGGCTATTCACAAAAGGGGCAGGATTGGTGTGTAAAGTGAGTTCTGCCAGCAGGCTCTGCAAGGGATAGATCCGCTTGGGCAGAGGCAGGGAACGGAAGTCTTCCAGCACGATGCGGGAGATGTTTCTCACCCAATGATTCTGAGTAAGATTGGGAAAGATCACCCGGTATTCCTCGGGAGCAAATTCTCTGTCGTTTTGCTGCATCATAAGCCAGCAGGAAGTGGTGTCAAAAGCCACCTGTTCAAAGCTCACCATATAGCGATCGTCGGATTCAAAGCGGATCACTGTCCAATCCCGCAGCTCGTTTTCTCTAAGCCAGTTATCCAGCCGGATTCCCTGCCAGGTGTCTCGCCGGGTACCTTCTTCCCGGGTCCGGTAAGTCACCAGATCTTCTCTGGGTAAGGAGCTGAAAGAGCTATTGGGAAAGTCTCCGCTCACGCCATTCTTGAGCACCAGTTCAAAGCCCTGCAGGCTGATACAAATCAGCAGCAAGATCATAATTAGATTGTAGTTACGCATTATCTATCCTTGTTGGGATTCAAACCCAGTTTAGTCAGTTCAAAATCTATAAACCAGCTCAAGTATCCACCCACAATCCCAGAAGCCAGCCCCGTGCAGAGCGAGACAATCACCAGGGCAGCAGGATGCCGAAAGATCAGGATGGACATCAGGAGTGCTCCGGTCATATTGGCCAGAGCTGTGAGGCTCAGATGATTAAAGAGCAGAAACTTGCTTTTGGAAAGCAGCAGCATGGCAAAGCCGGTCACCACCACCCCAGGCAAAGTGTAGGTGAGCAGGGATAGAGCTCCATGATTGCCAAAGGAACCCTGCACCAGCACCACCACCGCCTGGATTACGCCAAAGAGAATTGCTGCGCCGGGCTTGCCGGTCAGCATCACAGCCAGCACCATCCACATCATGTAAAAACCTCCGGCAAAAGAACCTCCGGGGAGTAACATGGGTGCAGATATTGCCTTGGAAAGCGGAGAAACAATCGGCTTGATCGCCAGACCGATTGCAGCCAGAATGCCGATCAGGATCAGATCCCGGGTGTTAAAATGCCGAAAAAGCTTCAAATCAACCTCTCCATCACCTGAGTGTCCCGATGAAAGTGGATCAGCTCCACTCCGGCTTCTTCCAGCAGACTTTCCGCCAGTTTATCGGGATAAGTCTCTGCACAGTAAACCGTTCTGATCTCCGCATTGATGATCAGCCGGGCACAGATGCTGCAGGGCTGATGGGTGCAGTAGAGCACGCACTCCCGGGTGCTGCTACCGTTGATAGCAGCCTGGATAATGGCATTCTGCTCCGCATGCACACCCCGGCAGAGTTCATGCTGCTGTCCGGAGGGGATATTGAGTTGAGATCGCATACATCCCACTTCGGAACAATGTCTTACGCCCTTGGGACTGCCATTGTAACCGGTGGAAATCACCTGATTATCACGCACCAAAACGGCTCCCACACCCCGGCGCAGACAGGTGCTGCGTTTGGCGGCCAGAAATGCCATCTCCATGAAGTACTGCTGCCAGCTTGGCCTGTTATTCATCTTAATCTCCATTTCCCACCCCAGATAAGCCTCCCAAGCTTAAGAAAAACCTGTCCCGTCTGCCCGAAGGCCACAGGATTAATCCACCAGAATATAGAGCTTGATTTCTTCGGTCTTGCCTTTGAGCAGCTCGGAGTGATGATATTCAAAGCGGGAAGCCAGGCCGGAATTGAGCCTTGCTTTACACGCCTCAGAGATCATCAGACGCCCCGGAATTGCTGCTTTTTCCACCCGTGCCGCCACGTTCACAGTATCGCCAATCACGGTCAGATCCCGCCTCTGCTCGGTGCCAACGTCGCCCTGTAAGAGCAAGCCGGAGTTTATCCCGATCCGCACCTGAATCTCCGGCTCTTTGTTTTCGAGCCGTTGCTCATTCATCTGCGGCAGAGCGGTTTCCAATATCTTTATCGCAGCGCGCACGGCATCTCCGGCATCGTGAAAGACAGCCATCACGGCATCGCCAATAAATTTGTCGATATCACCATAGTTTTCCCGGATCACCACCTCGCAGATACCAAAGAGGTTATTGAGCATCTTCACCACATCACCGGGCTGACTGGCCTCCGAATAGGTGGTAAAGCTCACCACATCAAGATAGAGCACGCTCATATCCACCAGGCGGGTGCCCGGAGAATTGAAATTGGAGCGCAGAGAATCCTCGATGCTGGTGTAGGTGGTGTCTGAGACGTATTTGCGGAGCATGTTATTGAATTTCTCCTGCAATATCCGATAGTCTTCCTGATGCGAGATATCGCGGAAGACCTCCACTGCACCCACCAAGGTGCCGTCTTCTTCCAAGAGTGTGGAAACGTGGGTCTCGACCGGGAAGCGATTGCCGTTCTTGTGCTTAGGATAGACCTTGGCGCTGGTCTTGCCCCGGCAATTCATGGCTTTCATCAGGGGACAAGCCCCCCGGCAGAGCAGAACGCCATTTTCGTCTATATGGTTCAGAATATCGTCCCGGCAGCTTTTGCCCAGCACTTCTGCAGCGCTGTAGCCGGTGAGCTCCTCAGCAGCTTTGTTCCAATAGAGGATAATGCGATTGGGATCAACGATATAGACCCCGTCATAAAGGCTGTCCAGCATCACGCAGAGCTGAGATTCGGGTCTAAATCTTTTTCAACCATTAAATCCATTTGTGGTAATTTGAGAATAGCTTCTT
>JAZHDE010000254.1:0-11276 GCA_036584515.1 Candidatus Cloacimonadota bacterium
TAATCACTGTTAAGCGACAAGATGTCGCTTCCACTATGCGCAGCTCTAATCCCTAATCACTGACAAGCGACAAGATGTCGCTTCCACACTATTCATTAACCGTTAACTATCAGACACCTACACGTTTACTCACAGTTTCATACACTTATGCACATAGCGCTCTAAGCTCAAATAAAAATAGCCGTTTACGGATTTTACCTTCAAGCTAAGTCTTTAGAAGACTTGATTTTCCTGCCTTGACAAAAAGTCCCCCCTGAAATTCTGTAGAAAAGCTGATCGGTTTGGGCCGGATGCTCTGTTAAAAGCCTTTAATTTTCAGAGATATCCGATCTTACTCACCGCTCATGTGGATAACTTGTGAATAAGTTCGCTACCCGGCTCAGGAAAGACCCGCCGGATTGAAAGCTAAGAACATGACCTTAAAAGAGATACATAGCCACAGCCCAGGCAAATGGTTCAAAGCACTAAGCTGTGGATAAATAAAGTTTTAGGATACAGATATGATGGATCAAGACATTTGGCAAAACATACTGGATAAGCTCGAGCTCAATATCAGCCCTCAGAGTTTCCGCACCTGGTTCACCAATACCAAGCTGGTGGATATGAGCGAAGTCGAGATGATGATCCGGGTCCCCACCCCCTTCACCGCCAATTATATGAATCAAAACTATTCGGACACGATCGCCGAGATCGCCTATGCGCTCTACAACCGGCATTACAAGATCAATTTCATCAACGATCAGCCGGTTTCAGACCTTACCAATCCGGAAAAAATCGAGGCTCAGGGCAATCGCAACCAGAATAGTGTCAAGCTGAATGAACGCTTTACTTTCAATGATTTTGTGGTGGGTAAAAATAATAACTTTGCCTATTCCGCTGCCCGCGCTGTGGCAGATTCCCCCGGCTACACCTACAATCCGCTCTTCATCTATGGCGAAAGCGGAATGGGGAAGACTCACCTCATGCAGGCCATCGGCAATTACGTGCAGCAGGTGAGCCGCAATTGCAATATCTATTACACCACTTCCGAGGCTTTTACAAACGAGATGATCGAATCCATCCGGGCCAATAAAATGCCGGATTTCCGCTCCAAATTCCGCAAGGTGGATCTCCTGCTGGTGGATGATATCCACTTCCTTTCCCGCAAGGAAGGCACGCAGGAAGAGTTTTTTCACACCTTTAACGCCCTCTTTGATAATCGCAAGCAGATCGTGCTGACCTCCGACCGTCCGCCCAAGGATATTCCGGATCTGGAAAACCGGCTGGTAACCCGCTTTGAATCCGGCTTGCTCTGCGATCTGAAGAATCCGGATTTTGAGACCCGGGTGGCTATCCTGCGCAAGAAAGCCGAGCCGGATGGCATCGTGTTGCCGGATGATATCTTCAATTACATCGCCGAAGGCATCACCTCCAGTGTGCGGGCTCTGGAAGGCTCTCTGATCCGCATTCTGGCTTTTGCTTCCTACAACAAGCTAAATCCCGAGGATATCGACGTCGATACCTGCCGCAACATCTTATCGGATATGATCTCGGAAACCCAGAAGGAGATCACGCTGCACCTGATCACCATGCAAGTCTGCACCTATTACAATATCTCCATCTCCCAGATCATGGAAAAGAGCCGCAAACCCCAGGTGAGTTTTCCACGTCAGGTCGCCATGTATCTGGCCAATCTGATGATTCCGCAGCTCTCGCTGAAGGATATTGCAGATTACTATCACCGTAAGGATCACACCACCGTGCTCTATGCCAAACGCATGATAGAAAATCAATTCAGGAACGACAACGAGTTCCGCGCCCAGATCGAATCCCTGATGAAGAGCATCCGCAACTGATGACCGGGCACTTACTCACTATTGCGAATAAATCCCTGTGGATAACTGTGGATAAGTCCTCCCTAAAAAAACGGCAGCCGGAAATTGTGGATAACTGTGGATATCTACCCCGTTTTATCCACAGCTTATGCACAGAAAGCCTCCCCCTGCAAGAGCCTCACAGAGCTGGACTTAAAAAAAAGGTTGACCGTTTATCCCCTTATCCACAATGCCTACTACTGAAACTACTTTAAAAAGATATAAATTAATATTAGGATACTTTAAGATGATGAGAGCCAAGACAACAAGACCTTTGATGCTGCTTCTGATCCTTATGGTAAGCTTGTTTGGAGCTTGTACCAAGAAGACTAATCCCACCGGAAACAACTGGTCGGATACTCACCCTTTGAGTTTCACGGATAGTCTCTTTACTCTGGGCTACAGCTTTGGAGATACCGTGAAGGTTTCCGGCTATGAAGGCTCACTTTTGGCAGGGAATATGGATGGGGCAGAGGCGATCACTTTCCTCAGATTCACCGGACTGCCGGCAGACAGCCTGATCTCCACGGTCACCGAAGCCAAGCTGGAGCTCACCATCAAGCGTCGCAACACCGAAAGCCGCAATCCGCTCACTCTGAGCTTTATGCGTCTGAATTGGCATTGGACGGCTGATTCCACCTTTGCTGTGGCGGATAGTTCCCTGGTGCCGGCCGGGATTGCAGACTATGTGATGCCGGTGCTTCCCGCTCTCACGGATAGCACGATCTCAGTGCCACTGCCGGAGAATCTGATCAAGAACTGGTATCATGAGGGCAGTAACGGTCTCACCATCGCCATCAAGACCGATGCCGGCGGCTATGCGGAGTTTTACTCTATCGACAGCGGTACCATGGGACCCAAGATCAAGTTTAACTACAAGCTCAGCACGGATGCTGCCTCGGCTGAGCTGAAGGAATATGAGTCTTACAGCATCTCGGATAGTTACCGGGTGGTGGCTCCCGCTTCCGGTCTGGAGCCGGGACGCTGGATCTTTAACAACGTTGCTCCCAGCCGGATCTACACCAAGTTTGAGCTCAATCCTTCCCGCTTTGTGGATATGGAGGGAGTGGCATTGGATGAGATCGGACTCAAGCGCGTCACCATCAACCGCGCCGAGCTGGTCTTTTACGTGAAGGACAATCCCTATTACACCAGTCCCTATCCCTATAGTTTCCGGGCTATGAATGTGGTGCGGGATTCGATAGCCTCAGCCGTTCAACTGAGTAATTCGGACTATGAGATATTGGCGCTGACCTCTATCTCGTCTGGAACTGTTTCCAGCGATAGCATTGTGGTCAATATCACTCCTCTGATCCAGGGCTATCTCTCCGGAGAGCTGGAAAACCTGGGCGTGGTGATCCGTTCCTTGCATGAGATCATGAATTTTGGCAAACTGGAGCTCTGGCACTTCTCTGATGCTCCCGCCGGCAAGAAACCTTATCTGAAGGTGCGTTACACACCGCCTTATTTGTAAATAAATATGAAGAAATACTTAGTTCTGCTCCTGTTGCTGACGAGCCTGATCCTATCTTGTAAAAAGGATAAGGAAGAGAGTCCCATTCTGGCTCAGGTGGGAGAGGAAGTGCTCACCGAAGCTGCTTTCAATTCCCTCTTCAGTGAGGCAGAATTGGATAGTCTCTCCGGTGAAACCCGGCGCAAATACATCGAGGATTGGGTGAATCTCACCGTTCTGGCTCAAGCTGCAGATCAGCAGGAACTGAGCCAGTCCCAAGCTCTGAAAGCCCGGATGGAATATGCCGGGAAGAAGGTGAAAGCCAATGCTCTGATCGCTCAAAGGCTTGCCACCATCAGAGTCTCCGAGGATGAACTTTTCAACTATTTCCGGGTGCATCAGGGTGAATTTGAATCTAATCTGAAGGAATACAGCCTGCAGAGGATATTAATTCATGACAAGACCACGGCTGAGCTGATTTTGGGACGCCTGAGCTCTGGCCTGGCCTTTGAGGAAGCGGTGCGCAACTACTCCCTGGAAGAGCTCAAAAGCAATGCCGGCCTGATGGGCTGGGTAAGCAAAGCAGGGGCAGATTCCAGCTTTTGGAATGCTGCCAATGCTCTGGCTTTGAATACTCCGGCTCTGCACAATCTGGGCACAAACTGGTATGTTTTTCGCATAGTGGAAGAACGGCTGGGTTCCCAGCAAGCCAATTTTGAGGATTATAAGACCGAAATTCGGCATCGCATCATCGCCGAAAAGGAAGAACAGGTCTATCTGGACCTGGTGCGGGAACTGAAAGCCCGCAACGATAAGATTTATTATTACTAGGAAGTGTAAATGAAAAGACTTAGCATTCTAGTCCTGTCACTGCTCTGTATCAGTCTCCTGAGCGCAGAACTTGTGGATCGCATCATCGCCAAGGTGGGTGCGGATATAATCTTGCAGAGCGATCTGGAACGTCAGATCCTGCAAATGCGCAGCGCCGGAGTGGATATCGAGCGCATTCAACCCGTGGAGGTCCTGCAACAAATGCTGGAAGAGAAGATCCTCCTGCAAAAAGCTCAGGATCTCAATCTGCAGGTGGATGCCGCCCGGATCAGAACCTATGCCCAGAACTATCTTACTCAAACCAAATCCCGCTATCCTTCCCCGGAAGCCTTCAATGCCGATCTGCTGCGTATGCAGGTCACCGAAGAGGAGCTTCTGGATTACTATATCGAACAGATCACCAACAACGCTCTCACCGAGATGCTTTTGGAGCGCTATATCTCTTCCCAGATCAGCATTGAAGAAGATGAATTGCGCAGCTTCTACGCCGAAACCCGGGATACTCTGGCAGTGAAACCCGTTACCTGGAAGATTGGGATGATCATGCGGGAGATTGGTGCCAGCCAGGAATCCGGCAATGCCCAGCTTCAGGCTATCCGTGCCCTCAAGGCGCGCTTGGAGGCAGGGGAAGATTTTGCCACTCTGGCTGCTGCCGAGAGCGATTGCCCCAGCAAAGCCCGGGGTGGAGACCTTGGTTTCTTTGGCCGTGGCATGATGGTGGCACCCTTTGAAGAAGCAGCCTTTAACCTCGGAGTGGGTGAGATCAGCGACGTGGTCGAGACCCAATTTGGCTATCACCTTATCAAGCTCACCGAGACCCGCGGCAACGAAATCCGTGCCAGTCACATCTTGAAAATGCTCAATCCCACCAATGCCGATAGCAGTGCCGCACGCACTTTGATGGAGAATATCCGGGTCCAATATACCTCTGGCTCCAAAAGCTTTGCCGAGCTTGCCGCAGAATACTCTGAGGATACAGAAACCGCTGCCGAAGGTGGCATCATCGGCGAATTTGGTGCCGAGGAACTGCCTGAACTCTTTGCCACTGCTCTGCTTCGCACTCCCGTGGGACAGATGACCGAGGTGCTGGAACACGAAGGCATGCTCTATCTGATGAGCCGCGTGGAAGAGCTTCCGCAGAGATTATTTGAATTCGAAGAAGTGCGCCAGCAGATCTATGACTATCTCTTCAGCCAGAAACAGATGGAAGCCTATAGCACCTGGATGCAAGAACTTATGCAAGAACAATATGTGCAGATCATTCCCTGATCCACACTTTAAGGAACAGAGCCATTGCCAAACGATAAACTAAAAGCTGAGAATCTGATAGCCAGTTTTCTGGGCCTGGGATACCTTCCCAAGGCTCCCGGCACCTGGGGCAGCCTCGGTGCGTTGGGGCTTTACTATCTTTTGCCCGGGGAGATCTTTGAGCTGTGGAATCTATGGTATTATCTTCCCGCTCTGCTGCTCTTTAGCCTCTTTGCCGTATTTATCTCATCCAAGGCAGAAAAGACGCTGGGTCACGATGCTCCCAGCATTGTGATCGATGAAGTCTGTGGCTTCTTCACTGCCGTAGCAATCCTGCCCAAGACCCTTATGGTAGGCATCTATGCCTTTGTGCTCTTCCGGGTCTTCGATATCGCCAAGCCGTTCCCGGTGGGCATTTCCCAAAAGCTTCCCCGAGGCTGGGGAATCGTGGTAGATGACCTTCTGGCAGGCATCTATGCCCTAATCCTAATGCAAATAATCAACGCTATTTACCCTAAGTTTTTTGGAATATAACAAGGAGAACAAATGAACTATATACTACTTCAAACCACTGCCGACAGCACTGCCACCACCGTGGGTGGAATCAGCCCGATGGTTTCTCAACTGCTTTTCTTTGCAGCCCTCTTTGCCATCATGTATTTCCTCATGATCCGTCCCCAGCAAAAACGCGCCAAGGAAACCCAACGCATGCTGGACAGCTTGCAGGTGAATGACAAAGTCCTCACCAGCAGCGGAATCCTGGGCAGAGTTACCGCCATCAAACCCGATAAGAATATCGTGGTGGTGGAGATTGACGATACCAACAAAGTGCGTGTGGAGTTCCAACGCTCCGCCATAGTTTCCATTCTGAATGCCGAGCCTAAGGTGGAATACAAATAAAAACCATGAAAGATACAGCTCAACTACTGGATGTGCATATCTATGGCGACGATGTTCTGCGCAAAGTTGCAGAGCCCGTCACTAGTTTTGACGACGAATTGCAGGACTATTGTAATGATCTGGCTTTCACCATGTACGAGCGTGATGGCGTGGGTTTGGCCTCACCTCAGGTGGGAGTTTCCCGCCGCGTTTTTGTATACGATCCGCACTACAGCCGGGAAAACCTGCCGCCCAGCCCCATCTTCGTGATCAATCCCGAGATCCTAAGCAAGTCCGGAGAGATTGCCGGAGATGAAGGCTGCATCAGCATTCCTGATATCTATGCCGAAGTTACTCGCGCCAAGGATATCACGGTGAAATACCAAGATCTGGCTGGGACAGAGCACACAGAAGAGCTTTCCGGCTTTGAAGCAGTCGTCTTCCAGCATGAATATGACCATCTTAACGGCGTGCTCTTCACGGATCACGTCAGTAGCCTCACCAAGCTCAAACTCACCCGCAAGCTCAAGCTTATGGCCTCAAAAGCTGTAAATGGCGTGAATCTGCGGGTCTTTGAGGGCGAAGACTAGTATCATGGCAAGGCTCAGGATCGTCTTTGTTGGCACTTCAGACTATGGCAGCCCCAGTCTGAAGCTTCTGGCAGAGCATCCGGAATATCGTCCCGTGCTGGTGATCAGCCAGCCGGATCGTCCCTTTGGCAGAAATCTCCGGCTCAAAGCCTCTCCCATTGCGGAGCTGGCTGAAAGCTTGGGTATTCCCCTCCTGAAGCCGGAACGCTTCAGCGATCCTGCCTTTGTGCAAGAACTTGCCACCTATGAGCCCGATCTGATCATCACCGCCTCCTATGGCGAGATCATCGGCAAAACTGCCCGCAACCTGCCCCGCATGGGTGCCATAAATCTCCATCCTTCCCTCCTGCCGCTCTACCGGGGAGCTTCTCCCATCCAGAGTGCTCTGCAGGACGGCTGCACCGAGACGGGCATCAGCATCTTCCGCCTGGGTCCCAAGATGGATGCCGGGCCCCTGCATCTGCAGGTGAGCCGCGAGATCCTCCCGGAGGACAATTTTACCAGCCTGCACGCCCGCCTGGCTGAAGATACAGCTCTCCTTTTGCCCGGCTATCTGCAAGCCCTGCAGGAAGGCAGGATCACCGAAACTGAGCAGGATGAAGCCCACGCCAGCTATTGCCATAAGATCGAAAAACAACAGCAGCTCCTGGATTGGAACAATCCCGCCCGGGTGCTGCATAACCATATCCGCAGCATCTCCTACAGCCCGGGAGCCTTTCAATACTTCCGGGGTTCTGCCCTCAAGATCCTGGCCTCCCAAGTCTTGGCAGAGGATTCCACAGGCCTTCCGGGAACAGTGTCCCAAATCCTGAAGAATCAGGGTTTCACGGTCAATACCGGCGACCAGCAGCTTCTGATTTTGGAGCTACAGGCCGCCGGCAAAAAACAGATGTCTTCCTGGGCTTTCTGTTTGGGTTCCCGAATTCAGGTAGGCGATAAACTCTTCTTCACCAGAGAGAACAGCAAATTGGAAGTGTGATAATGAAAGAATATTATTTTGCAGTGATTAAATTCCCCGTCTTCGTTTCCCTGAGCCTGATCATCCTGATCGGCCTCTTTATGGGAATGGCGCTGGGGACCACCGGCCGCACCGGACTTTCTTTTAGCGAGACCCTTTTCTACAGCGTGGTCTTCACCCTTTTGGTCTTTATGGTCATAAATTGGTTTATCGTGCTCCTGTCCACGCATCACGTCATCCGTCCCCGCTGGCTGATGAATTTCTCCCAGTGGATGCTCTGCGGAACCTATTTTTACCTTGCCAAAAGCTTGGCATACATCACGTTCCAGAAAAGGGACAGCCTGCAGGAATCGTTCCTGAATTTCAATAACGAAGTAGTGATCAGCAATTTCACCCGGATCGAAAACCCCCGCATTCTGGTGCTGCTCCCGCACTGCCTGCAGAGCTCCGAATGCAAAATCCGCATTACCAACGATATCAACGATTGTGCCGAATGCGGTCGCTGCGACGTTGCTCAGATCAAACAGAGCCTTTCACAATACAATGTCAAGCTGGCAGTTGCCACCGGCGGTTCTCTGGCGCGTAAGCTGATAGTGGACAACCGTCCGGATATCATCATCGCCGTAGCCTGCCACCGCGACCTCACCGAAGGCGTGCGTGATAGCTGGAGATTCCCCGTCTATGCCATCCTGAACGAGCGTCCCAACGGCCCTTGCTTTGAGACCACCGTCAATATCAAAGCCCTCGAATTTGCCATCAAAAAGTTTATCTAGAGGTTCTCTATCATGAATAAATCCGCCATCTTTCCGTTGGTGCTGGTGATCCTTTTACTCAATGCCGGCATCAGCCTTGTCCTCATCAATCACTTTAGCAAAAACCCCTCTGCGATTGTCACTCCCGGACGCCAGTCCCTCAGCGTTCACGACACGGATATCACCCGCGTGGTGGAGGAAGTGGAACCCTCCGTGGTCAATATCATCGTCACTCAGACCCAGATAGTGCGTTCCGGCCTGCCCTTTGGTGGTCTCTTCTTTGATTTCTTCGATATCCCCACTCGCCGTCAGGTCCAAGGCTTTGGTTCCGGGATCATCTATGATGCCAAGAACGGCTTTGTGATCACCAATTCCCACGTAGTCAAAGGCGCCGAGGAGATCAAAGTGGTGCTGCCGGATCGTCGTGAGCTCACCGCTCAGCTCGTGAAACAAGACGATGCCCACGACATCGCTCTGCTCAGAGTGCCTGCCAATAACCTTCCAGAAGCCCGACTGGGAGATTCCTCCCAGCTCAAGACCGGACAGTGGGTGATCGCCTTTGGCAATCCTTACGCTTACATGATGAACGACTATAAGCCCAGCATCTCCGTGGGCGTGGTCTCTGCCCTGAACCGCAATTTTTCCATGCGTGAGGATAACCGCAGCTACCGCAATATGATCCAGACCGATGCTGCCATCAATCCCGGCAATTCTGGCGGACCTCTGGTGGATACTGAGGGAAACGTCATCGGCATCAACACCTTTATTTTCTCTGAAAACGGCGGAAACGTCGGCATCGGCTTTGCCCTGCCCATCAATACCGTCAAAGAATTCCTGGGTCTCTGATGCTGAGGATCTTCCGCAATACTGCTCTCCTTCTGCTCCTCTTCAGCCTCTCTGCACTGTGGGCACAATCGCCTTACAATGCACCGGGAGACACCATCACGGTTATTCAGCAGCCTCTGCTCAATATCCCCGCTATCCACATTCCCGGAGAAACTCTGCAGATCACCTGCCTGGCGCCGCAGGGCACCAGTGGCTGGCAAGCGGAACTGCTTCACGGACTCAAGGTTATTCCTCTGCAGATCAGCTCCGCTCAGGAACTGCAAAGTCCTTACCGCTGGCTGCTTTTCGCCACCATTCCCTCCGTGCAGGTCTTTGAACTCTACGATCTGAGAGTGCGGGCTTCCGGTGGACTGGATGATATTTCCCAAAACTCCGTGCAGGTGCTTCCCACCCGCAAAAGTAGCTACTACTTTGTGCATATCACAGATTCTCACATGCCAGGACGCACCTTCTACCCGGATTATGGATATCAGACGGATTCTACTTCCGTGGTCGATTTTCGGGCTGTGGTGCAGGATATCAACCTGATCCGGCCGGAATTCGTGCTCTTCACCGGGGATATCATCAATGAAGGCGAGCTGGAAGGCTTTGCCGGGATGTATTCCTATGGCTGGGCACAGAGAGCTATGGCAGAACTGGAAGTGCCGGTCTATCTCACCGCCGGAAACCACGATATTGGCGGCTGGAACGACACCCCGCCCCCCTCGGGATACTCCAGAAGGAACTGGTGGAAATACTTCGGCTGGTCCTGGCTGGATAATGCCGATTCCAATTGGCACACGCACACTCAGAACTACAGCTTTACCTATGGACCCCTGCACTTCATTGGCTTGGAAGCTTATGACAATTATGATAACTTCAGAGCTTACATCTATGGTGGGCAGAGCTTTATCTATAGCCAGCTCAATTGGCTTAATCAAGAACTCAGCCTGCATCCGGATAAGACAAAGGTGCTCTTTCATCACTATGATTTCTCGGAGCAGCTCGATCTGAACAACCTGGGCGTGAGTATGGCGCTCTGGGGTCATATCCACTCCAATAACGGCTCCACCTCTGCGTTTCCCTACAATTTGGCTACCCGCAGCGTTTGTGATGGCAACCGGGCTTACCGTCTAATCCGCGTCAATGGCGGGATTGTAACGCCCACCACCACTATATATGCCAATAGCTTAAGCGGGGTGGACAACCTCACGGTGAGCTACTCTGCACCCAATAACGGCAGCCAGAGCAGCCTCAGTGCCACGGTCAGCAGCAGCCAGAACCAGGCTTTTGAACATGCTATGCTGAAGTTTGTAATGCCTTTTGGCAATAATACTTACACAGTTAGTGGGGGAGAGCTGGAACAGGTGGACCGCAGCGGGGACTACAGCATCTGCTACGTGCGCTTCAATCTGCCCGCCTATGCCACCCGCACCATCAGCATCAGCATCAGTGGCGTGGATACCGATGATCCTGCTTTGAGTCCGGATTTGCCGCTGATCTCCGCCCTCTATCCCAATCCTTTTGCAGGAAGCCTCAATCTACGGCTTTCTGAAGGCCTCACCGGTCCCAGCCGGGTGGAAGTCTATAATCAACGTGGTGCGCTCTTACAGAGCTTTTTGCTGCCTTCCGGACAGTCTCTGAACTGGGACGGCAGAAGCTCCACCGGGGCCGAACTTGCCCCCGGAATCTATTTCCTGAAAGTGACAAACGGCGAGCGGAGCCAGGTGCTGAAGGCAGTGAGGATTAGGGATTAGGGACTAGGGATTAGGGATTAGAGCTTCGCTGCTTCGCAGAGTGGAAGCGACATCTTGTCGCTTTTTGAAAGTGACCAGTGAACAGTAAACAGAGCTACCAACCCGATTTATCGGGTTTTCAGATTAGAGG
>JAZHDE010000255.1:0-11190 GCA_036584515.1 Candidatus Cloacimonadota bacterium
TAGCCTATCATGGCAATGTGGTTGATCTTTTGGAGTATGTGGATCAGCACGATATCAAGGCGGAACTGATCTCGGATCAAACTTCCTGTCACGCTGTTTATGAGGGAGGATACACTCCTGCCGGGCTCAGTTTTGAACAAGGCAGGGAACTCATCGCCGCTGATCTGCCCACCTTTAAAGCCAAAGTGGATGAATCTCTACGACGTCACTACCGGGTGATCAAGAGCCTCACAAGCAAGGGATCCTATTTCTGGGACTATGGCAATAGCTTTATGGCTTCCATCTTTGATGCCGGAGTACGGGAGATTGCCACCAATGGCATCAACACCAATGATGGCTTTATCTGGCCATCCTACGTGGAAGATATCATGGGTCCGCTCTGTTTTGACTATGGTTATGGCCCCTTCCGCTGGGTTTGCCTCTCCAGGAAAGACTCGGATCTGCACAAGACGGATATGGCTGCCAAAGCTCTGATAGATCCGAATCGCAATGCTATGGACAGGGATAACTACCACTGGATCAGCTCTGCAGAAGAGAACCAGCTTGTGGTGGGTACCAAAGCCCGCATCCTCTATGCCGATGAAGAAGGCAGGGTGAGGATAGCCTTGAAGTTTAACGAGATGATCCGCAAGGGTGAGATCGGCCCAGTGATGCTGGGTCGGGATCACCACGACGTTTCCGGCACGGACTCTCCCTTCCGTGAAACGGCTAATATCAAGGACGGTTCCAATCTCATGGCGGATATGGCAACCCATTGTTTTGCCGGAAATGTGGCACGCGGCATGAGCCTGGTGGTTCTCTCCAATGGGGGAGGAGTGGGGATCGGACGCTCTATCAATGGTGGAAACGGAATCGTGTTGGATGGTAGCGAGCGCATGGATAATGTGGTGCGTTCAGCTTTGTCCTGGGATGTGATGGGCGGTGTGGCACGCCGTAACTGGGCGAGGAATACCAATGCTGTTCAAACAGTGCAAGAATGGAATCAAAAGCATGATAGCGAAGGACACATCACTATCCCGGAACCTATCGATGAAGAATGGCTTAAGACCATATTTTGATGAGGAATGGTATGCAGAATCAGTTTAACAAGCTAATGAAGGCAGAAGGCCTCGATGAAGCCCTGATCCGCACATTTGGCTCCTATTATGATAGCTTTGCGGCCGGAGAGAAGGGGATGATTCCCGCCTCCGAGGTGAGGCCACCTTCTGCAGATAATCTGGTGGATTACAACCAGATCAAAGACTATGCCCGAACTGATATACTAAGAAAAGTAGTTGTGATCAAGCTCAATGGTGGGCTGGGCACCTCTATGGGTTTGTCTCAGGCCAAGTCTCTGCTGCCAGTGAAGGGTAATATGAACTTCCTGGATATCATCTCCAGGCAGGTGCTTACCCTTAGGGCTCAGAGCGGTTACGACGTATTACTGCTTCTGATGAATAGCTATGTAACCCAGGAGGATACGCTGAAGTATTTGAGCAAGTATCCTGATCTGAGTAAACAGAATATCCCGATCTCCTTTGTGCAGAACAAGTTTCCCAGGATTCGCCAGGACGATCTGCAGCCCTATGAATCTGCTGATAAAGATAAATGCTGGAATCCCCCCGGGCATGGCGATCTCTATGCTTCCATTGCCAAGGACAATCTGCTGGATCGATTGATCGATCAGGGTTATAGATATGCTTTTGTGTCCAATTCAGACAATCTGGGAGCCACAGTCGATACCGCTATTCCTGCCTACATGGAGAAACATGATCTCAGCTTTGTGATGGAAGTCTGCGACCGGAGCGTGAACGACCGAAAAGGCGGGCATCTCTGCGAAGACAAGAGCGGGCAATTGATGCTGAGAGAGATTGCCCAGTGTCCTCCGGAAGATTTGGAGCAGTTTCAGGATATCAGTTATTATAGATATTTCAATACCAACAATCTGTGGATAGATCTCAAGGCGCTGCAGTGGCAGCTTATCTCCGGAGATGGTGTGATGTTGCTGCCTCTGATCGTGAATCCGAAGGTAGTGGATGGTACGCCGGTGTTTCAATTGGAGACAGCCATGGGCTCGGCGATCAGCGTGTTCAATAAATCGAAGGCCTTGGTGGTGCCAAGATCCCGTTTTGCTCCGGTGAAGAAAACCAGTGATCTGCTGGCTATCTGGTCTGATCTCTATGAACTGAACGACCAGTATCAGATAGTGCTGAAACGTGGAGTTCCTGCAGTTCCCAAGCTGGAGCTTGATGAACGTTACTATGGCAAGATTGAACAGATGCAGGCACGTTTTGCCAAAGGTGTGCCTTCTTTGCTGGCTTGTTCGGAGCTGAAGCTGGAGGGAGACATTAGTTTTGAGGATGAAGTAATTTGCGAAGGGAAGGTTCAGGTGAAAGCCGGACAACCCAGCGTGATCAAGAAAGGAGTCATTAGTGGACAGATCAATCTGTAGCGGAGATATCAGATGGTTAGCCGAGCGGTAAAGGTCCGGCTCGGAGTTTTCCTGAGTATCGGCTTGATACTGGGCTTGATCTTTGTGATTGCGGTGGCAGGAGATAAGCTTCTGGATAAACGGGATATCTACTATGTGGAGTTCGAGAATTTCTCCGTATCCGGCTTGCAGGTGGGCGGAGAGGTTCGTTACAATGGCATCATGGTGGGTAGAGTTGAAGCTATCAAGATCAATCCCAAAGACATTACCAAGATCATCCTCACACTTTCTTTGGATAAAGGCACTCCCATTAAAGAGAATACCGAGGCAGTGCTGATCTTTGTGGGTATTACAGGGGTAAAAGCAGTGGAATTGAAGGGTGGGACAAACGACTCTCCCATGTTGAAACAGGGAGGATACATCAAAGCCGGGACAACCATGCTGGATAGTATTTCAGACAAAGCTGGCTCCATTGCTGATAAGATTGATGAGCTGACTGCTAACCTGAATAGCATGACCAACGAAGAAAACCGCAGGAACTTGGCAGAGATACTGAACCAGACCAGTCTCTTGATCCGTGACACCCGACAGAATCTCACTCAAACCATCACATCCATCACTACGATATCGGAGAATGCTGCTGAGATTACCGGTGAAGCCAGCCAGAAGTTTGGGCAATTGGCAGATCAACTCAGTCTGAGCATGAATGAGCTGACCAGTTCCTCTACACAGTCCATAGAGACCATTTCCGGCTCTGCAGCCACAGCTTTGGATAGCATCAGTCTAACCACCCGAGCCAGTATTGAGGAGCTCACACGAAGCCTTACCAGAGACGTGGAGAGCCTCACCCTGAACCTCAATGAAAGCATCGATGAGATCACCAGTCAAACAAGTCTGCTGCTGGCGGATACACGCACTCAGGTGAACAATCTGGGCACTCACAGCGATGAGCTTATTCTCAGCACCACACGGGATATTGCCACCCTTAGCGGTAGCATAAACAGCTCTCTGGAGCGGGTCAATCAGCTTCTGATGTCTGAAGATTTTGACCGCATAATCAGTAATGTGGCAGTGCTTTCCAACAAGCTCAATGATATGGAAACCAGAGATCTTTTATCCGAACTGACTTTAACCATAAACCGGGCAGGAAGCCTGATCAGCAATTTGGATAGGACACTTATCCGCAGCAGGTCAAACATCTTTGAAACCCTGGAATCGCTCCGTGAGGCCTCTGAAAACCTGAATGATTTCTCGCGGCAAATCTCGGACACACCTTCGATTCTCTTGAGAGGAAACTAGTCCTATGATAAAGAAGATTAAGCGTTTTGTTCCCTATGCCCTGATCCTGCTTCCGCTGATGCTGACAGGCTGCTTTGGCAGAGTAGCAAGAGTGGAAACCAATTACTATGTATTGGACTACCTAAAGGCTACCGAGCGGGAGAACCTGAAGCAAAGAAACCCTCAGGCAGAAGCCCTGGAGGTTTGGGATACCTCTGTATCCCGTGCTTACAGTAGAAATCAGATTGTGGTGAAGGAAAATAACTTCAGAATCAGGTATCTGCAAAATGATCTCTGGGCTACCAGGCTCTCCGATGCTGTGCCAAACCTGATTACGCAGAGGTTGCGGGCCTATAATATCTTCCGTATGACCGATCGGGATATTGGGGTGCAGAACCCCAGCCACTATCTAGAGACCAGCATCCTTAATCTGGAGAAAAGAGAAGGGACCCGTCCCACTGCATACCTATCCATGGAGTTCTATCTCAGGGATAGTGCTACGCAGAGAGTTCTTTTGACACACAAAGCAGAAACGAGTCGTCCTCTGCCCGATAACAGTGTGGTTTACCTGGTTCAAGCTTTCAATGAGATGATCATGCAGGAGACAGATATCTTCGCCGCACGCACTATCATGATGTTTGAGGGTAGAGATGCGATCACCGGCGCAGGCACACGCTCATCCAGTCCTGCAGCCCGCTTCTATTATGAAGCCATTGATACAGAAACTGAAGCTCCGGAGATGGGTGAGCTGATGCTGAATCTGAGTACGGGTGAGCATCCTGAAGTCTATTACACCATTTACCGCTACGATTCTGATCATACCATGGTGGAACGCATGAATGCTCTGATTGGTCAGCCTGTGCAGCTTGAGACCGGAGAGTACACCATAGTCGTTGGTGAGAATCAGGATATCAGTATTCCGGTTAATATCCGTGCCAGAATGAGAACAGTGGTGGACAATTCCTACTGGTCCGAACTGAGAGTCGTGATCATAGATGAGGGCAGGAACAAGGTTCGCATGGGATTTGACATATTCACGCGGGATGAGGATGAACTGGCTTACGAGCTCTATTCCCAAGGATACAGCTTGGATGATGATTCTTTTGGAGAGCTGGACAAAATCTGGATCATGCCGGCTGGTCATTACATGATCAAGCTCGGGGGAGGCTCCTGGACGGATCTGAAGGACTTCACCACATTGAGACTCTATCAGGGGCAAAGCCAGGTATTGACCATCGTGGTGGATCCTGCCGGTGAACGTAGCTTTATGCTTGGTGCCGGAGTACTCAATGAAGACGGCATTCTGGGAGGAAGCAGCAGTATTCATCGTGGTGCTGTTCATACCAACATAAGCTTGAGCCAGAAGAATTCCACGGCTCAGGAAGATCCCATCACCAGCTTCACGCTGAATGCGCAGTTTGAAAACAACATCAATCTGAATCGTACGCTGTTTGAATACAACCTGCGGAGTCTTTACGACTTGGGGATGAACCTTAGTACCGGAAACGACTTTCGTATATCCATGGATGGTCTGAGCTTGAAGAACACGGTGCTCTTTACTCCATTCCATACGGATCGCCTTTTGCGTAATTTTGGCTTCTATGGCAGAGCTGATCTCAATACACACCTCTTCGATGAGATATTGCACTTCAACAGTCCCAGGAACATCCTCATGATTGATAGAGACGGAGACACCCTATCTGTGGATCAGGGTCAATCCTCGATTCGTTCCAGAATAGCGATGTTTCCACTCCGGCTCAAGGAAGGCTTGGGTGTAACATACCGCTTTGTCCTGAGCCCCAAGGTGTCCATGAGTATCCGGGGTGGTTACGGCTGGCAGCAGGATTTGAACCGGCGTTCTTTTACCTTTGAGCGGGTTAGCTATGCCTTGAACGATACCCTGGAGTATGATATCTATCGTGAGGATGACGATAATATCGCCACAGGAATCGAGAGCACTTTTATCTTCTCTGCTCTGAATCTCTTGAACCTCTTCAGTATCAATTCTACCTTCGATGTGCTGTTTCCCATGATCGGAGACAAGGATAATAAGGTGAAATTTGAAAGTGACAACCGGCTCAACATTCGGCTCTTTAGAAACATTTCTTTGGATCTGAAGGCCAATATCCGTTATGATGCAGCCAATAATGATTATATGCTGTATGATTACAGCTCGTTCCTAAGGCTTTCGCTGTTCTACTAAATCATGCTGGAATATCAACGGAAGCACCAGAGTCTGTACCTGAGTGGAGAACTCACTTCAAGATTTATACCCAACGTTTATGCAGGGTTGAGGAAGGAGTTGAGAGCTTCCGACACTATCTCCATAGATATATCAGGTCTCACGGAGCTTGACTCTGCTGGAGTGGCTTTCCTTGATGAGATACAGGAGATTGCATCACGGGGAGGTAAATTCGTGCTGATTGAAGGGGCTAGTGAGCTTCAGCAATCCATCATCGATACTTTTAGCTCCTCCGGGATACCTATCCAGGATAAACCTCGTCAACAGGGCTTCTTTGAGTCCATTGGTCAAGGTCTGGTTGATAGCTGGACTTCCTTTTGGGATGTGTTGCTATTGGCCTCTGAATCAGCATATTGGTCTATAGTGGGTATTTGGGATCACAGCAGTGCCAGAAAAGGTTCCTTGCTGGTTGCGGCTTATCAACTGGGCGCTGCTGCCTTTCCGATAGTGGCTCTCTTATCCTTTATCATTGGCTTCATACTATCTCTGCAGTCCGGGCTGCAATTGAAGACTTTTGGCGCTAATGTCTTTCTTCCTGATCTACTCTCGATAACCATGGTTAGGGAGATGGCATCTCTGGTGACGGCCATCATAGTGGCAGGTCGGAGCGGCAGTTCGATTGCCTCGGAAGTTGCCACAATGAAGGTTACCGAAGAGCTGGATGCTCTCAAGGCCATGGCTCTGAATCCTCTGCGCTATACTATCGTACCCAAGATGCATGGCATCACGATAGTCATGCCGATCCTTGTCTTCTTTTCTATCCTCTTTGCAATGATAGGGGGTGCAATTATTGGTCTGGGCATGCTGGAGCTCAGTCCTGTTGTCTTCCTGACCAGAGCGCTCAGTATTCTCGCTTTCAGAGATATCGTTATCACCTACATCAAGAGCACTGTCTTTGCTTGGGTGATAGTGGTGATTGGTTCTCATTACGGATTCCAGGTACGAGGTGGGGCAGAAGGAGTGGGCAAAGCCACTACCATGGCTGTGGTTACCTCAATCTTCTCAGTTATTGTGATCGACGCAGTATTCAGTTTGTTGTACCTATGATGAAAGAACCAGTTATTACTGTCAGAGGGCTTGATGCCGCCTACGGTGAGCATCAGATCCTTACGGATATTAACGTCGATATTCCTGCCAACCAGGTGACTGTAATCCTGGGTACCAGTGGCTGTGGAAAGACTACTCTGCTGCGCAACATTCTGCGTCTGGAACCTGCCAAATCCGGTTCTGTAAAGTACTGGGGCGAGGAAGTTCTGACTATGGAAGAGAGGGAATTCAATAAGATACTGCTCAAGACAGGAGTTCTGTTCCAGAATGGAGCCCTGATAAATTCCATTCCAATTCATGAGAACATCGCCATCCCACTGGAGCAGCACACGAAGCTGAGCAAATCCATCATCGAGAAGATGGTAAGAGTCAAGCTCTCGCTGGTGCACCTAGATCATGCCATCAACCTCCTACCCTCAGAGCTTTCCGGAGGTATGAAGAAGAGAGCCGCCTTGGCTCGTGCAATCATTATGGATCCTCTGATCCTCTTTTGCGATGAACCCTCTGCCGGGCTTGATCCCCAAACATCTGCCAATCTGGATGAGCTGCTCCTGGATCTGAAGAACCAATTGAAGATGACTATGTTGATAGTAACCCACGAACTGGCTTCCATCCACAGGATAGCAGATAGAATCATCTTTTTGGATAGTGGCAAGCTCTTGTTTCAAGGCAGCCTGCAGGAAGCTAAGGAATCGAGTATGCCCAGAGTGAAAGCATTCTTCTCGGCGGGGAAGTTCTGATGCCGGATTATTCCATCATTGTGGCCATGGATAGAAAGAGGCTGATAGGTGCCAATAATCGCATGCCATGGAGAATTCCGGAGGACTTGGCATTCTTCCGAAAGACTACCCTGGGCCACAATGTGATCATGGGCAGAAGAACCTGGCTCTCGCTGGGAAAAGCCCTGGATGAAAGGACTAATATAGTTCTTACCACTGATCCTGGCTTCAGCTATCCAGGTGTGATAGTTCAGCACAGCCTAGAGGAACTCGAATCCTGGCTATCTGCTCAGCAATGTCCTCACGAGAACTTTGTAATTGGAGGAGCCCGGGTCTTTGCCCAGTTTCTGCCTCTAGTGCAAAGGATGTATATAACGCGGATAAACCATGAGTTCACGGGAGACACATACTTCCCGGATTACAATGAAGATGACTGGCTCTTGACCAGCTATGAGACCCTATTGACAAGCTCAGGCTACGATCTAAGCTTTAACCTGTATGAAAGAAGAGGAGAGAACCATGCTAAACTTGGCTGAAGACCTTATACTACTGGCTCTGGATGATGAAACCGGCAGCTTCTACAGAATGACCGATGTAAATTTCAATCTTGCCCTGGTGGGTGCCCTATTCATGAATCTGGCAATTCTGGAACGCCTGGACGTTGATCAACAAAACCTCTTCATCAGCTCCACAGAAGAAACCGGAGATCTGATCTTGGATGAGACTCTGAAGCTCCTGGCTGCTCCGGAAAACTCCTGTGACACTGCTGAACTGATCAGAATGGTTTACAACTCCGTTCCCAACCTCAGAGAAAAGCTTCTGGAAAGCCTGAAACAAAAAGGTATAGTGGAAATGAAAGAAGAAAAAGTCTTCTGGCTCTTTAATCATCGCCGTTATCCGGTGGTGGATAACAAGGAAGAACAGGAAATTCTGAGCAGGATTAAAGCTGTCGTTCTCAGGGATGAAGCCCCTGAGCAGAAGGACATTGTATTGATCTCCCTCCTCTGTGTTTGCGATCTTTTGGACAAGGTCTTCACAAAAGAAGAGCTCCAAACGCATTGTGCACGCCTGGAGCTCCTCAGATCAATGGATTTGATAGCTCACTCGGTGAATAAGATCATCGCTGAAATTCAGATGATGATCGCTTCCACCTTTATTGCCTAGTTTATATACTGCAGTATCCGGTTAGCTTTCTCAACGAAGGCTTTGAGTTCCTTGCCACTGAAGGATTTCTGTTCCAGTAAAGACAAATCGTGCAGATAGCTGCAGAGCGTGTCCACTTCTTCTTTCTTTCCTTCCGCTGCCAGTTCACCAATCTTCTGCACCACAGGGCTTTCCTGATTTACAATGAGAGTGTGGAATTTTAGCATGTCACCACTTTCACGGCGGTTCATCATCTCCATATCGTGCCAACGCCGCATATGCTCGTTGAAGACGATCATGGCAGGAATGTCTTTGGTCTTGAGGCTCTTGACCTCTATCTTCAGATCTGTATAGATGTGATCCCAGAGTTCCTTCATGGCCGCCTCACCAAGTTCCTCTCTTTTCTCAGCAGGGATGTCATAGGGCTTGATCTTGGTGCTGCCTTCTTCCTGACGCTGATAAGCGGGGAACACCGTGGCAGCAGCAGGATGCTTCTTGAAGAACTCTTTCAGGCTTTCTTCACTGAAGGAAGCTTCAATCTCCGGATTCAGAGCCTTATCGAATATTTCCTTGAGCTTATCGCTATCCGTGCGGTTTTCACGATCCACCAATTCCGTTTTTTCTTTGTTCAGTAAAACGTCGTTGAGTTCACTATCCACGCGGATAAACTCTATCTTCTCCAGCTTCATCTCCAGTTGCTGGAAGAGATGTGTATCCAGCGGAGAGTTCTGATAAACCACTTCCAAGCCTTGCTCTTTCATCAGATTCAAAAAGCTCACCTGAGTGTCTTCACTGGAAGCATACCAGACCTTGGTCTTCTCCTCTGAACTCTGATTCCGCAGCTTATACTCTTCGACAGTCACATAGTCTCCACTGGCTGTCTTGAAGATCACTTTATCCTTCATGGATTCAAAGAAGTCCTCATCTCTGAGCATGCCGTATTTGATGAAAGTATGGATGTCTTCCCAATACTCTTCATACTTCTTGCGGTCTTCCTTGAAGGTTTCGTTGAAGTGATCAGCCACCTTTTTAATGATGTATTTGCTGATCTTCTGCACCTGCTTATCGTTCTGCAGGAAGCTACGGCTCACATTGAGCGGGATATCAGGGATATCTATGCCACCCTTGAGCAAGAGCAGGAAGTCAGGTAAGAGGTCTTCGAGGTTTTCTGCCACATAGACGTTGTTGCAAAAGAGGCGAACCTGCCCCTTGTAGATGTCTATGTCGTTTCGCAGTTTTGGGAAATAGAGAATACCCTTGAGGTTGAAGGGGAAATCCACATTGAGGTGAATCCAGAAAACCGGATCCATATAGTCGTGGAACATGTCCTTGTAGAACTTGATGTAATCTTCAGGGGTAAGGTCCTTGGGATTTCTGTTCCACAAGGCTTCTTTCTGGTTCACTTCCTTGTCGTCAAAAAAGATAGGCACTGGCATGAAGTTGCAATAACGCTCCAGGATCTCCTTGATCTTAGCTTCATCATTATATTCCTCGGCTTCTTCACTGAAGTGGATCGTGATGGTGGTTCCCACTTCCTTACGTTTGCCTTTGCCCAAACTGTAATCCGTAGAACCGTCACACTCCCAGAAAGCCGGTTCCGAGCCTTCCACATAGGAAAGAGAATCGATAGTGACTTGGGAGGCAACCATAAAGGAGGAATAGAACCCCAGACCAAAGTGACCGATGATATTGGATTGTACATCCTTGAACTTGTTGATGAATTCCTCTGCTCCGGAGAAGGCTATCTGATTAATATACTTACGGATTTCCTCATCTGTCATACCGATACCGGTGTCGATAATCTGCAGAGTCCTCTTCTTCTTATCCAGCTTCACGGTGATCTTCATATCTTCCGCTTTGAAGCTTTCATCCGCATACTTTCTCTTGTTGATAGCGTCAACCGCGTTTGAAACCAATTCCCTCAAGAATATATCGTGCTGTGAATACAGCCATTTCTTGATGATGGGGAAGATGTTCTCAGTATGGATGCTGAGTGCACCTTTTTCCAGCTTCTTTTCAGCCATAGTAATCTCCTTGATTTGTATATCTTAGTTCTGGAGATAAGCTAAAGGAGGCGGTCTTTATGTCAAGCAGAAACTTAGCAGACTTGATGACAGAGTGCTAATAAGGCCAGGAACGGAACTCGCAAAAGAATGGCAGTCCTACACAGAAAAGGACCGGGTCAGCTTGGCTCACCCGGTCCGCTTAGGGTAGTTTATCGAACTAAACGCTCTTATCGTGGATGTAGTTGCAGAGCTTGGAGAGGCAATTCACGTAGGAACCGAGCTCGTTATCATACCAACCAAAGATCTTGGCATGAGTCACTGGCATCTCCACAGTCTTATCGGTCT
>JAZHDE010000256.1:0-11140 GCA_036584515.1 Candidatus Cloacimonadota bacterium
ATAGACGGTGCTGATGCGCCGTCCGAAATTCAGCGATTCGGATACGCGGTGTCCCGTCACTCCCTAGTTGGGCACCCATTGGAAACGCATATCATACTCATGTGACACGCATGAGTTTACATGGGTGTCACATGGGTGTCTCATGGGTGTCTCATGCGTGTCGTATCAGGGAGTGACGGGTGACGAGTGACAAATTAGAGGGTTTACATGAATGCTGAAGTTGAATTATGATCATAATATATCCGGTACACTATACTCTCATACCTTTGCATATATCATTTGACAATTTATACATAACCTATTAAAAGCGATAAAAATGGGGTTGAAGTCTCGCAACTTCCCGTTTATCACATTGTTAGAGGTTATGATATGATTGCAATTCCAGTATTATGGTTCATAGCTCCCGTCGGTGCAGTTCTGGCCTTAGTATTTTCTATGGTTTTCTTTTATCAAGTAAAAGCACATGATCCTGGCACAGCAAGAATGCAAGAGATTGCGGGTTACGTTCGGGAAGGTGCTTTTGCCTATCTGAAGCAGCAGTACAAAGGCGTTGGCATCTTCTTTATAGTAGCTTTTGTAGTGTTCCAGATAATGGTTTGGGGGTTGGGAGTTCTGCATTGGCTGGTACCCTGGGCGTTTCTTACCGGAGGCTTCTTCAGTGGTTTAGCTGGATATGTGGGTATGAATATGGCTACCTTGGCATCCAATCGCACTGCGCAAGCCTGCACAATCAGTTTGAATAAAGGCCTCAAGGTTGCTTTCCGTGCCGGTGCTGTGATGGGCTTAACTGTTGTCGGGCTCGCCTTGATCGATATTTCTCTCTGGTTCTATCTGCTAAACAAGTTTGCTGTACCACTACACAGCATAACAGTGATAATGCTCAGCTTTGGCATGGGGGCATCAACCCAGGCTTTGTTCGCTCGTTTGGGTGGCGGCATATTCACCAAAGCTGCAGACGTTGGCGCTGATTTAGTTGGCAAAGTGGAAGCCAACATTCCGGAAGACGACCCCCGTAATCCAGCAACCATAGCCGATAACGTTGGCGATAATGTTGGTGATGTGGCAGGTATGGGTGCTGATCTCTATGAATCCTATGCAGGCTCAATCCTGGCAACTGCTGCTCTGGGTATGGGTGCTGTAAGCATCTTGGGAGATGCTTATGCGGGCTGGGCAATTAACTTTGTTACTGCTCCCATGATCCTTGCCGGGATTGGGGCAATTCTATCAATTCTTGGCGTTTTCTTCGTGAGCACAAAAGAGAACGCAGGACCAAAAGAACTGATGTTTGCTCTAAATAAGAGTGTTTATATCAGTTCGTTACTTATTGCGGTGGCAGCTTACTTTATTACCAAAGCTTTGTTACCGCCTGATTTCTATTTTGGGGTGTTTATCTCCACGGTTATTGGCTTGGCAGCAGGTATTATTATTGGCAGGTTTACCGAGCTTGACACTTCACATAGTTACCGGCGTACCAGAGGCATTGCCGAACAAGCCGAGTATGGTCCTGCCACAGTTATCCTGGAAGGCTTCTCGGTTGGTATGCGATCCACTGCTGCTCCCGTGATTACAATCGTAATTGGTATCCTGGCTGCCTTTATCTGTAGTCATGGTTACAGTTCAATAGAGATGGGGTTATATGGCATTGGCTTCGGTGCTGTGGGCATGTTGGCCACCTTGGGTGTAACGCTTGCTATGGACGCCTTTGGCCCTATTGCCGATAATGCCGGCGGTAATGCTCAAATGAGTAACCTGCCTGAGAACGTGCGTACAATGACTGATAACCTGGATTCCGTGGGCAATACCACAGCCGCTACTGGAAAAGGCTTTGCTATTGGGAGCGCAGCCCTTACAGCCATGGCTTTACTTGCTGCTTATCTCGAAGAGGTGCGCGCCGGACTAATCCTGATTGGTGATAAAGCGGGTAAGGTGTTGTTCCTTAACATCCATTATGGATCAAAGTTGAGCGAGCAAATCGCCCTTGATAAAGCTTCCATTGCCGATTTTATCAATTTCTACCAGATCAACGTGCTAAACCCCAAGTTCCTGCTTGGCATCTTCATCGGTGCTATGGTTGCCTTTGTATTTTCCGCCCTTACTATCAAGGCTGTGGGCAGAGCTGCTGGTCAGATGGTTAAGGAAGTTCGCCGCCAGTTTAAAGAGATTCCTGGCATTATGGATGGAAGCGGCAAGCCTGACTACGCAAGGTGCGTAAAGATATCTACAGTTGGAGCTCAGAAAGAGATGCTGGCTCCGGCTTTGGTAGGTATTCTAACCCCTATTATAACGGGTATGGTACTTGGAGTATCAGGCGTTCTTGGTATCCTGGTGGGTGCTTTGGCATGTGGCTTCGCGTTGGCAGTGATGATGAATAACGCTGGCGGAGCTTGGGACAATGCTAAGAAGTATGTAGAATCCGGAGTCGCAGGCGGCAAGGGTTCCGAAGCTCATAAAGCAACTGTAGTTGGAGATACTGTGGGCGATCCATTCAAGGATACAGCAGGCCCATGTATAAACATTCTTGTAAAGCTGATGAGCATGGTTTCCATTGTTTTTGCTGGCTTAATCGTTGCCTATTCGCTAAACATAGAGACCATCAACGCTCCAATGAGTAACGCCAAGCTTAATAAAGCCTTACACAACGAGGTTATTGCCATAGGCAAAGCAGATTTGCAGAATTCACCCTGCTCAGAATGCGAAGATGTGACCCCGGATTGCGTCGAAGCTAAATAATACATTCTTACAGACGATTAAGGCTACTCGATCCAGAGTAGCCTTAATTTTATACGCAGGGTAATTGTAAGTTTCAACGACCAAAGATTAAGCTGATCCCCAGCTCAGCACTTGATATTGAAGTTCTCAGTAAAGGTCGTCAGCTACTGCACCCCAAGACACATACACACAAAGCAAAAGGTATCCGCGTTGTATTCCAGGCTTTTGGCAAGGCTGCTGGGTCCGTGGGCGGAAGATGTTTGTGTGTAGAGCAACACCATGGTATCGGGATGCGCTTTTTCCTGCATGGTGGCAGCAAATTTGAAGGAATGGCCGGGTACCACCCGATCGTCATGATCGGCAGTCAGGATCACTGTGTCCGGATAGCGCACTCCATCTTTCACGTTGTGCAAAGGCGAATATGACAGCAGGTTGCGGAAGTGTTCCTCCTCATCCGGGTTGCCATAATCTGCCATCCAGTTCCAACCGCAGGTGAACTTGTGAAAGCGCAGCATATCCAGCACGCCCATGGCTGGAACTGCTGCTTTAAACAAGTCCGGACGCTGCACCAAACAAGCGCCCACCAGCAAACCACCATTGGAGCCGCCGTTGATGGCAATACGCTCCGGATTGGAGTAGCCTTCCCGGATCAGGTATTCCGCCGCAGCAATGAAATCGTCGAAGACGTTTTGCTTGTTAAGCAGCTTTCCGGCATCATGCCAGCGTTTTCCGTATTCTCCTCCTCCACGGAGGTTTGCCACGGCATAGATGAAGCCTTTTTCCAGCAGAGTCAGGCGGGTTGCGGAAAAGTAGGGCATCTGGGTAGAATCGAAACCGCCATAGCCATAGAGAAGCACTGGAGTTTTACCATCCCGGAGAATATCATTGCGGTGGATGAGGGTCATGGGAATCAGAGTGCCATCCTTGGAGGGATAGAAGACCTGTTCGGAAACTATGGCACTGAGGTCTGCCGGCACGGCATCTGTGTGGCAGTGAGAAAGATCATCGGAAGGGATGTGATAGCTGTAGATTTCGTTGGGACGCACATAGGAACTGAAGTAGAAATATACTTCCTCGTCCTCCTTGAGATTGAAGCTGAGATCGGCAGTGCCCTGGTACGGCATCTCTATCTCACGCAAAAACTTGCCTTCAGTATCCAGCAATTCAACCCGGGAGCAGACATCCTTTGTAAAGATCGCAATCAACCTGCCACTCGCCGGGAAAGCGGTATCCAGGGGATAATCCCGCTGGGGAATGATTTCCTGCCAGTGTTCATCCTCAGGATGGCTAATATGGAACTTCACCAGACGGCGGTTGGGGGCATCTTTGTTTGTGAAGAGGTAGAAGTAATCCTCCTCAAAGGCATCGCGGAGGTAGTATTGGTGTTCAAAGCCCTCAAACAATACCCTGAACGGCGCGTTCGGATCATCCGCAGGACGGTAGAGAATGCGATTCCCGGGAGAATCCTGGCTTTCGGAGATGAAAAAGTACTTCTCATCGTCCGAAAGTGAGCACCACCGGAAACGTCTGGGATTGACTGTATCCTCATAGAACAGTACGTCTTCCTCCTGGGGAGTGCCAAGTTTTTGATACCAAATATTTTGGCCTGGATCGCCCTCGCATCCTTCCTGCCTGGGCAAATAGCGGCTGTAAAAGAAGCCATCCTTATACCAGGACGCTCCGCTGTGCCGCATATCTTTCAACTTATCGGGCAGAAACTCGCCTGTTTGAGTATCAATGGTCCACAGCTCACCAGCATCGGACCCGGAGGCAGAAACCATATAGGTGAAATAGCGGTTGTCCTTGGAATTGCCTGCCATATGGGCTGTGGTGGTACCATCCGGGGAAAGAGTGTTGGGATCCAGAAACATCTCTTCCTGACCGTCCTGCTTCTTACGGTAGGTTACCCATTGATTCTGCAGACCGTCATTCTTATAATAGTAATACCAGTCGCCAAATTTGATGGGAGCCGTTTGGCGGGGGTAGTTCACCAGCTCCTTCATCCGTCCCAGAATGGCTTTACGGTGGGGATACTGAGCTAAAAGGGATTCCGTGAGGACTTGCTGGGTCTGGGTCCAGGCCACCACTTCGGGATCGTGGTCATTTTCCAGCCAGCGATAGGGGTCTGGCACCTTTGTACCGAAGAATTCATCCATTGTAGGGCCTTTGCGGGTTTTAGGATAGTTCATAGTCAATCCTGCCTTTCAGACTTATGTTATCGTGTTATTCAGTAGTCTTTCTCTATGGTTGCTTGCCTGGAGATGTCCCGGAAAGTATCATCAGGAACGTCACTGGCATCCAAACTAATGTGCGCGGCACCCGCTCACTTCATCAACGTGATCTTGCGGCTGTGTGATTCTCCCATGGAATCCAGCTTCAGGATATAGATCCCGGAAGCTGAGTCCCGACCGTCTGAGCCTTTACCATCCCAGACCACACTATGGTTTCCTGCCGGCAGTGCTCCATCCATGAGTACGTTGATCAATCTGCCCCGTATATCATAGACCGTCAGACGCGTCTTGCCGTCCTGAGGAATGCTGAAGCTGATGGTAGTGCTGGGATTGAAAGGATTGGGGCTGGAGCCCGTCAGGACTGGCCTTGCAGGAGCCTGAAACTCAGGATCCTGGCTGGCCAATCCTTCTCTCACAATCCTTTGCAAGCTGAGACTACCAGAGTAGTTAGTATCATAAGGAGTAGTCCAGGCAGCCCAGACTTCATCACCATTCCGTGAGACCACATAACTGAAAGCACCTGCATCGCTGATAAGAGTATCGGTAGGAATTTGAAGGCTCAAACCTTCTGAAAGATACATATGGGTCAGAGTCATGAGGCCATCCTGATAGGAATTTGCCAACAGCAAATGCTCGCCGTTGGAAAGAATGTAATGCCACTGATTATGCCAATAACTGCCGTAGCCAGGGATGTTTATGGTACTATTCAAAAGCAGATTGCCCAGGACGTCGTATTTTCTAACTCTATAACCACCATAACTATAGGCGACCACATAAATATCACTGTTGTAAAAGAACACGGGGGTAGTCACGAATTCCGGAAAAATTACCGGTTCAAAGAGGTAGTTTCCCTGAGCTCCGATCACAGTGTGATAAACTATGTCAATACCCTCATCTCCAGGTTGAAACATCTGGAACCTTAGATGGATATAATCTCCACTAATTGCGAATTTGTAAGTGGGTGGACCATAGCCTTCCACGACCGGGTCAATCACTTCCAAACCATATGCGGGAAAGCCTGGCATCGTGTTGCCATCGGTATCGATACGCTTGTACATCATAGTTCCATTCACAGTCCAAAGGAGCCAGGGCATTGAAAACAAGTGAGCATTGATAGGTCCCGGATGATCAGGATGAACTTGAGTGAGCTCAATGCCATCACCCCACAGATTCTCAGTTCCCCTGAATTTCTGACACATAATCCTGTCGCCGGAACTCCTGGTGAGAAACCAATCACCCTGATACAATGAGACTCTCATGTTTTCGGTTCCAGCTCTACTATTAGGTATTTCAACGCCCCACTCTCCCAGCAGGAGATTGCCATTGGCATCTATAATTTGCATCCGGGTAGAGTAGAGATCCCCCAGATTTTCTCCCCAGATAATCATCAAATCAGACCCGTCGGTGTATATCACGTTTCCGCCCGAGAGGCGGGTTCCGGGACTGTTGAGCTTCAATCCATGGGCTCCCTGCAGCGGTTGCCCCCAGTTGTTGTATCTCTGTAAATAAAGATTCCATCTGGCGTTATTCTGGATTGACTGTTGCCACATCACCGCACAGCCATAATTCGTTACAGCAGTCTTGGGCGAACCATTGATAACTCCTGAACTACCCACAATCAAAGACGCTCCGTTTTCACCCAGCAAGCACTGCATCTGGCTGTCCATGATCTGTACGTATACGCCACACTCATCGTACCCTACAGTTTGCCACTCAATATGAATCTCAGATCCCACCGCATGAGCTGAGGGATAATAGTTCTGAGAACCGATGCTGGTACCGGGATAAACTGTCACTGATCCTGCAGAGCTGACTTTCACAACCCTGATACCACGATCGCCGTTATTATTGCTATCCAAGAGTACTACTGCACAAGCACCATTAGTATCAGGGAAGATGTCGGCAACGGCATTCAGGTTATCCAGGTACTGGTTAAGGTATATGTTTTCCGGATAGACCTGGGTCCCCTCGCTGCTCATTTTCTGCAGATAGGTTCCGCTCCAGGCCCTTGCAAGGACAAAGATAGATCCGTCCATTGCAACCTTGACCTTAATCGTTGATAAGTCGATACTGGTCTCCCCCAGAGCAAGCTGAGGCTCCGTCCATAAAGCCGTGCCTGAATAGTCGAACTTATTTATGTCCACCTGTGTGCGCTGCCCTACAGCCAAGGCAAAAGCCTGATCAGGAAGATCACGGATGTACGCATTGGGATATCTTTCCGTAGTAGTGGTATTGAAGGGCTGGTTCCAGATTGTTTGCCCCAGACTGTTTACCCGGGTCAATCTAACTCCATAATTCGGTGACCAGGCAACCAGAACACTATTATCAGGGCAAATCATGAGATCCCTTATAGAAGCTGTTACGCTGTTATCCAGGATAACACCACACTCTGGCATGCTGAAGTTTCCCGAGGCATCCAAGTGTTTGATAGTGGCGTTCCGGGGATCGTCGCTGTATCCTCCCCAAGCCACATAAACTCCACCTTGCAGATCGGCCACCATACGCCCATAAGGCCCGGTCGCGGAGATGTTTGTAATTTGGACTCCATCAGAACCCCAAAGCATCTCTCCACTGCGGGAGATCTTAATTGCTTTGATGCCGTAATTGGAGAACATGATCACAAAAGCAGAATCTGCCGTAGCCACCGTAGCAACTTGTCCAAAGGGAAGATTCAAGGGCAATGCTTGCTGCCAGAGTGGTTGATAGTTATGATCAAAGAGTCTGCACACATCTGTCTGCGCTCCATTTATGCTCTGTTCCCAGAATAGCAGATGACAGCCATCAGAACTTGTAAAAGATTCTCCCCGATAGTCAATATTGTCAAAAGCGCAAACCTCAAGGGCTTGCGGCCAGGCAAGTTCGGCAGCCAGATAGCCGAAACACAAGAGCAGTAACAGCAGCAAAGCAATTCTCTTCATTTTGCACCTCTAGGGGCAAATTTGATTGTGACATTAATAGTGTCAAGCAAAAACCAGCTATTAGTATATGTTTTTTTAGAATAACTGCTTCCCGCTCTATCCTTGTTTGTTTCTAACCCCTTCTAACAACGGCACACATAGGAAACGCATATCATACTCATTTGACACGCATGATTTTACATGGGTGTCACATGGGTGTCTCATGCGTGTCGTCTCAGTGAGGGGTTAGAAATAAGGAGATAGAAGGTGCGACAGTTCTCTCAAATGATTTAGGACAGCAGCTCTACCAGGTGGTCTTTGTATTTACGGAAGGCTTTTTTGCCATCAGAGGTGATCCAGACAACTGTGCGCGGCACCCGCTTCACAAATGTTTTTTCGATCTCAATGTAGCCTGCGGCTTCCAGTTTCTGCAATTGCACCGAGAGATTCCCCCGGGACAGCTTGGTCTTGAATAGCAGGTAGCGGAAATCTGCTTCCAGAACCAGACTGAGCTCCAGCATAATCTTCAGCCGGGCGGGCTCGTGGATCAGGCGATCGATCTCGGTATCCGGAGTGGTTTGTTCATTATTCATTGGGCAGCACCGGGTTGTTGCGGATGAATCTGATAAAGGTCACCGAACCGTAGATAAGATTGAACAATCCATAGGATCCAAGGAGCAGGATCAGCGTCAGTTGATTGGGCTCCAGCCAGAATAGAGATACCAAAGCAACCAGGATAATAACATTCTGCCAGATCAGATAGCTGCTCTTGCCATCCCAGCCTTTATAGTTCATCCACATCCAACCACCAGCCAGAAAGGCAATACACAGACCAATCCACAAGCTCGCCCAGGGGGTTGCATACGGGAGAGTGGTCATCCACATACCACCCAGGCTTAATACCAGAGCTGTCCCAATCCCCCATACAACAACGATTATCTGTTCCCTGGGCTTGTACCTGAGGCGCGCCTGCCCTGTGCGGGGGATCACATAGCGTTTACGAACAATGTGATGAATTAAAGCCAACGGCAGATAGGCCAGATACCAGAAAAACGATTGAGATACGGCGATGATGATGAGCCATAGCATCAAGCCATTACTAATAAAGGCCAGACCATCCCCGCAGTTCCTTTCCCAGAGCATTTGACGCTCTGCCATCTCGATAGGATCCTGTTTCATAGTAACTCCTAAACAAGTTTATGGCGTAAACTTGTTTGAGGACGGCTGGATGTCAAGCTTTTTCTTGGGGGACTGCAAGAAAATGAGTACTTATAACATCTCGGGATCTTTGACTCCAGAAGGTGCATACAGCACAGTTCCGCACCTGTTTCTTGGTAAACAGGCAGAATGAATTAGCTTTTCTTTAGAGTATTAAGCCAGTTTCACTTAATCCCTTAGAGAGCATTGTCGAAACCTATCCACACGATAGGTGTGCTTGTCTTCCACAAGAGGCTTGACGCGATTTGCAGACTTGGAAAACTGGTCTCGTACAGCTTCGATTGTTTATTATATTTACAAGCTCTTAGTTAAATAAATCATAAATCCATGGAGGAGATAAATGTCCGTTCAAAAGAGAGTTATGACGCTAATCATGTTGAGCATTGCCGCTCTGTTTCTGACCGGCGGCCTCTTCGCATACAATACAGGAGACTACCGCACCAAATGGGGCGGAAATTGGAACGATCCCTACCTCTGGGAAAGCTATGATGGCTCCGGCTGGATCAGCACCGGCACCCCAGCTCCGGCTCAGATCGAGCAAACAGTCTATATCCGGCATTACATTTCTGCCACAACAGACTTGGAGCTTATGGGCAGAATGGAGCTTAGCGGTCAGCTTCACATGAATAACAGCACCAGCCTCATAGTTCATGCAGGGGCAGAGCTGGTTCTGGGTACTTTGCGTCTTCCCTATGGCTCGGAATTGATCAATAATGGGCTGATTCAAGGCCTGGGTACAGGTTCTTCCCTCACTACCGAGTTTGGCTCCAGCTTTGTGAACAACGCTCAAATGCAGACCAATACAGGCTTCCTGCTGAATCAGCTTTCCGGCTCACGGCTGAGTTTCGGCCCTCATGGCACAGTCTCAGGAGATGGTTCTTTCAACGCCGGGTGGGGTGCCAGCTTGAAAACCGCCAATCCCGGAGGAGTGGATAGCTCCCTGAATCTAAGCGGCAACAAGACTTTTGATAAGATCTACTTTGAATTCACCGGCGACCAAGCTCAGATCACCGGAAGCACCATGCCGCCATCCGCTCTGGGAATAGTCTTTAGCAATCCTGCCGGCACCGCCTTGAGCCAAGATATCAATATAGTCAACGAAGTGTTAGTCACCCCCGGAAGCACCTTGAACTTTGGTTTTAGCGAACTCAAGAGAGATTACTACGGCGCCGGAGTTTTCACCATGACAGCGGGCTCTACCATCTACACTGCTCATCCTCAGGGAATCAGTTCCTCCACGGATCAAGGCAGCGTTCAGCTTACCATCCGCAACTTCAATAGTTCTGCCAATTACGGCTTCAATGGCCAGGAACCACAGGAGGTGGAGGATTTTCAGACTCAGCCTGCCGTTGATCCAGAAGGCAGAGTGGTGGTGGGCAACCTGATAGTGGAAAACGAAGCTGGAGTGAATTTTAGCAACCCCATTCTGGTGGAAGGAACGGTCGTGGTAAACACCGGAACCGCCACCGGAGACGTACAGATCGATGGAGATGAATCCTATGTGGACGGCATCAACAGCAGCTATTACTATCACAGCTTTGAAGCCAATGGCAACCTTATCCGCAACTACCGTCCCCAGACCGATACCGGCAATCAGCAACAGGATCAGATCCGCCGGCGTTGGAGGATTACCGGACAAATGATGGGCTCTAAACGAGTTACTTTCTTCTGGGATGCAGCCGATGATGCACATCTGGATTGGAGCGGGTCACGTCCCGTGGTTGTGAAAGGCAGTGCCACTCTTTCTACCCTCGCTTACGATCTTGCCTCGGAGCCGCGTTGGATCACGGTGCAGGTTTCTGAGCTGGAGAGCAGGGCGGATTTTGCAATTGAAAAGGAAAGCGATGACACTCTTCCGGTGGAACTTTCCGCTTTTGATATGGTGCTATCTCCCGGTAATAAAGTACGCCTGCGCTGGATCAGCCAAAGCGAAACTGCGCTCACCGGTTATCTGATCTATCGTTCCACCACTGAGAATTTGCAGGATGCGATCCTGATCAGTTCGCTGATCGAACCCACCAATAGCTCTCAACCCCGGCCCGCGCGGCGATCTCTTCCACGCTGACCGCGTCCACGCCCTTCTCC
>JAZHDE010000257.1:0-10817 GCA_036584515.1 Candidatus Cloacimonadota bacterium
CTGGCACGGTGGTTGAAACCACCGCCTGCCGTCTGGAAACCCTGACGGGTTATGCTCCTTGATGAATATATCAGGAAAACCCGTTGGAAACCTGATGGAGTTCGATGATTGCAGGTTATCAATCTCCCAGATTGTTATTGACTACAAACCCCGCCTTGCGGGGTTCCGGGTTGTGGCGCTTCAGAGAGCGCTAATACACATCCGGGGATTTTTGTAGTGTAGCGAGCAAAGAGAAAAGAAAGACTATTGAATAATTACCAGTTTTCAGGTAATGTCGCAGAATCACGACAGAGTACACCCATTGTTACCCAATGCTCACATTATGTCATTCCTGCGGCCGGGGCCTCGCCAAATCCCTTGCGGTTTGGTGGGGTGGAAAGGCAGGAATCCATAGGCATTTCAACCAGTTGTACAACAATAGTTTGATCAGTTTATGGATTCCTGCCTTCGCAGGAATGACGGTACGCTGAGCAGGGAGATAAAACCTAATGCGCGTCATGTATTACGGCATGTGCAACGGTCTTAAAGATCAAAAAAAAATACTCGTAACACTCAGCGAGATATAGAGATCAGAAAGTGCGGAAAAGATTCCACAGGAAAGTGTCCACTCGGTGGGGAAAGTGTCCCCTTATAAGAGGTGAGGGGACAGTGCGTGGTGACGTGGTGACGTGGAAACGCAATAAGTCCCTGTGATCTTTGAAACAGTGTATAGAGTGTTTTAGAATGTACAATATAGGATGTAGGATCTATGATTGAGTGGTGGAGTGCTGGAGCGGTGTCAGGAGAACTGGAACAGCTTTTTTATTGACAAAAAAAGGCATGCTGAAAACTTGAACTTCCAAGCAGATTGCGATGCGGGAATAGCTCAGTTGGTAGAGCGCAACCTTGCCAAGGTTGATGTCGCGGGTTCGAGTCCCGTTTCCCGCTCCAGTTTTCTTGACACAGCTATAAGTGAGAGGCGACATAGCCAAGTGGTAAGGCAGAGGTCTGCAAAATCTCCATCCCCGGTTCAAATCCGGGTGTCGCCTCCAAGAGATTAAAGTGGATGCCGGAGTGGTGGAATTGGTAGACACAAGGGACTTAAAATCCCTCGGGCATTAGCCCGTGCCGGTTCAAGTCCGGCCTCTGGTACCATACAATAAGACGCGGGAATAGCTCAGTTGGTAGAGCGCAACCTTGCCAAGGTTGATGTCGCGGGTTCGAGTCCCGTTTCCCGCTCCATTTTTTTATGGGGCAGAATTCTCTGTCTCAGTAAGCTATGAGAGACTTCAATATGCAATTCAAGGCTATAGTATTTGATATGGACGGCACTCTGATCGACTCCATGCAATTGTGGAGAGATGTGGATGCAGAGTTCCTGGGCAAGCGTAAGATACCCATCCCCGCTGACCTCTTTGATCACCTCCCTTCCGGCAACAGCTTCATCCAAACCGCACTATATTTCAAGGAGCGATTTGGACTGGAAGACAGCGTGGGCTCAATCATGAGAGAATGGACCGATATGGTGAGCTGGCACTATCTGAATACAGTAGTCCTGAAAGCCGGAGCTAGAGAAGCTTTGGAATATATCAAGAGCCTGGGACTGCCGTTGGGATTGGGCACCAGTAATTCCTGGGAATTGGCGGAGCAAGTGCTGAGCGCTCAGGGTATCTGGGACTATTTCAATACGGTGGTTACCGGGGATATGGAGCTGATGGGCAAGCCTTATCCGGATATATATCTGAAAAACGCAGAGGAACTGGGGCTGCTCCCTGAAGAATGCCTGGTGATAGAAGACACGCTCACGGGTATTCAAGCCGCTAAAGCAGCGAGAATGACTGCCTGGGCTATCTATGATGCCGACAGCAACAGTCAACGCAGGCAGATCAAAGAACTGGCCGACGAGCATCACGACGACTATGGTTCTATCCTCAACCGGCTGAAAAGCATTTATCAAGGAACGAAATAATGACACAAGCTTTATATATTATCATCGGAGCCTATGGCAGCGGTAAGAGCGAATATAGCATCCACCTGGCTCAGGAACTCAAGCGAAGTGGCAAGGACGTGGTCTTGGTGGATATGGACGTGGTAAATCCCTATTTCCGCACCCGTGATGTTCGGGACGAATTTGCCAAAATAGGCATCGAAGTGGTAGCTCCCGAGGGAGCATTTTCGCATGCTGATCTGCCCATGATTTCACCCCGGATAATGGGAATGATTCAGAATCAGGAAAAGACCGTAATTCTGGATGTGGGTGGTGATCCTGCCGGTTGCCGCACGCTGGGACGCTTTGTTGATGAGATTAAGATCCGGGGCTACAGAATGCAACTGGTGGTGAACACCAAGCGTCCTTTTACTTCGAACGTGGAAGAAATCGCCACCATGCTGAATATGCTGGAATTCAGCTCCAAGCTCAAAGTGACAGAGCTTGTATGCAACACCAATCTGATGGAATACACCAGCGCAAAGATAGTCGAAGAGGGCATCAGGATCACTCAGCAAACCGCAGAGCTTCTGAAGCTGGATTTCAGCCATTACACAGTTTTGGACGAGTATGCCGAGAGGGTTCCAGATGGACTGCTGGGGAAGACCAGGCTGGTGATGACCTACATGCTGAAGAAACCCTGGGAAGGCTTGCTCAGCCGAGGCATCTGAGACCTCAGCTCTATTTCTCCGCTACAACCAAGAGTCCTGTACCGGTGAGGTTCAGAGCTTTCTGATCCAGTTTGTTCAGGATCAGCCCAACAGGCAGGATCAGCAGGTAATAGAAGGGCAGTAATAAGCCAGAAAACCGGGATTTACCCAGGAGAGTCAGGGGGAACTTCATCATAAGCTTCCAGGCCATAGCTCCAAAGCGGCCATAACTGAAGCGGCTCTCGGTGATGGCAAAACCTGCCTCAAAGAGCTTAGCTTCCAGCTCCTGTTTGTTGTATCCGGGGCGCACATGTTCAGAAGTAAATTTGGCTGCTTCATCCAGATCTGAGGGAGTGGAGATAATCAGCTTGCCACCGGGCCTCAAGCAATTGTAGAAATTTGCCAGCACAGCCCGGTCATCCTCTATGTGTTCCATGATATCAATTGCAATGGCAAGATCATACTTCAGCTTGGGACAGAAGGTCTGCAGATCGGCTTCCTGGTAGTGAAAGCGGTTACCAAAGAGAGAGCGGCAGGATGAGGCAAAGTGCTGCAGATAATCCTTCTTCAGATCTGTGGCAAAGACCTTGGCTTCCGGATAAAGCTTCAGCACGTGATAGCTGTATTGGCAAAATCCTGCTCCGGCATCGTAGAATCTAAATTCCTGTGTCTTGGGAGCATAGCGCGCTATGGCCTTCTTCACGTAAGCCTGTCTGAGCAGCAGTAAATCCATGGCAAAAAAGAAGAGTTTGCGGACTTGCGGTGATAACCGGATCAAACTATTTAATCTATTCTTGAGGGGATCGTATTCCATACCTTATTCCTTTTACAATCTTTAGCCTGAACATCAGGAAATTCTCATTGACGGAATTTATGAAGTGCAGGAATTAGTCAATAAGTAAGTTTTGTTATGATAGTAAAAGATATAAATCCGATCAGGCGGATCAACCTGCATTCGCACACCAACGTATCAGACGGGGCACTAAGTCCCCAAAAGTTAATTGAAAGAGCCATTGAGATCAAGCTGGATCTGATATCGATCACGGATCACGATACCTTTGATGCCTACAATCTCATCGATATCGATAGCCTGCCTTTGCGCATCCTCCCAGGAATGGAGATTTCTTCCATTCATAAAGGCTCGGACGTCCATATTCTGGCCTACGGTTATGACAAGGAGAACCGTGAGCTAAAGGAAATGACCGAGATGTACCTGCTGGGAAGAAGAGATCGGGCTGCCCGCATGATCAAGATCCTGGGCGAAATGGGCATGCAGATCACATTGGAAGAAGTGGCAGAGGTGGCTGGCTCCAGGGAACTGATTGTGCGTCCACACATAGCTCAGATCATGCTCAAGAAAGGCTATGTGCAGACCAAGAATGAAGCTTTTGACAAGTATATAGGCAATGACAAACCTGCTCATGTGCACAAGCCAGAGCTTCTTGTGCCAGATGTGCTAAAGATAATCCATGGCTCTGGAGGCGTGGCGGTTGTTGCTCATCCCGGCAAGCTGGTAAAGCCTGAATATCTGGACGAACTTATCCTGATGGGTATTGATGGCATCGAGGTCTGGCATCCGGATCATTATCAGTATCAGGTCGAAGAATTCACCGAAACGGCCAAGCGTCATGGTCTTTATATGACCGGAGGCAGTGACTATCACGGAGATCTGGATAGCCATAATCTCTTCGATGTAGTTCCGGTGAAAGAGATCGTGTTGGAGAGTGTAAATAAGCTCTATAAGGAGTATCTGTGCCGCGTCAGGTAGATGTTGAACTGATCCGGGACCGGATTCCGGTGCGTTATAGGGTGCATCCCCTGATCCGGGGTTTTATGATAATGATATCTGGTGCAGTTTGTCTCTACAGCGTGTATTTTTTGATTTTCCACTCCAGATACGACGCTCCGTTTATCTTCAAGTTACTGCCCTTTATCATCTTCTTTGTGGGTGGTGATTCTCTGTTGAAACACCTCCTGAGCCTCAATTCCATCACTTTCTGGGATGAGGGTCTGAAATTTGCCTATCTGGCCAAGAAGTCTCTTTCCGTGCGTTATGATCAGATCGTCTCCATGTATCTGAAACGGCATGTAACCTATTATCTTTATCTCACATACAGGGAAGCAGATGGCAGCATTACGACCTTTAGAACCAAAGCTTCTTTTCCCCGGATACTGGAGATCATGACCAATATCTATGATCTGGTGCCTGCTCTGGAGATACCCGATGATGTCACCCGCAAGTCCTGCCAGTTTCTGGCAGAGCAAGCACGGCTCAAGCAGGAACAATGATGTACGACTTTGATACACCCATTGACCGCAAAGGCAGCGGCTGCTTTAAGTATGACGCCCTGAAGATGATCTATGGCCGTGAAGATCTGCTGCCTCTCTGGGTGGCGGATATGGATTTTGCTGTGGCTCCGGTGATTCAGGAAGCCCTGCAGAAGCGGCTTGAGCACCCCGTCTTTGGCTACAATCTACGGCTTGCAGGCTATTATGAAGCCATCATGCAGTGGACTCGCACCCGCTACAATTGGACTACGCAGCGAGAATGGATGGTATCCACTCCGGGAGTGGTGCCGGCTTTGTGCCTCAGCATCCTCTCCCTCACCGAGCCCGGAGATGGCGTTCTGATCCAGCCACCGGTTTATCAGCCTTTTCATGCAGCGGTGACTGATCATGGACGCAATCTGCTTTACAACCACCTTATCCCCGGTCCCCAAGGCTGGGAGATAGACTTTGAAGATTTTGAGCGCAAGGCTGGTAAGTCCAAACTCTTCATCCTCTGCAATCCCCATAACCCCACGGGAAGAGTCTTTACTTCAGATGAACTGCTCCGGCTGGGAGAGATCTGCCGTCGGCATAGTGTTCTGATCTTTTGTGATGAGATCCATGCCGATATCGTCTATCCGGGAAGCTCTCACGTCTCGATCAGCAGTCTGGAAGATCTGGGAGAGATCACTCTCACCGGCTTCTCCCCTGCCAAGAGCTTCAATCTGGCAGGGCTTGCTACTGCAGTGCTGATGGTGCCGAATCCCCTGCTTCGGGAAGCAGTCTCTGGTCTGAATAACAAGCTGCATCTCTATATGGGAAATAGCTTTGGGATAGCCGCTCTGGAAGCTGCTTACCGCCACGGGTTGCCTTGGCTGGAAGAGTTGAATAGGTATCTGCAAGGTAACCGGGATCTGATTACTGCATTCCTGAAAGACCAGCTTCCGGAAATTCAAGCCTCTGCTCCGGAAGGAACCTATCTCTATTGGCTGAATTTCCAGGCTTTGGGGCTTAAGACAGAAGAACTGCAGAGGCTCCTCACAGACACAGCAAGGATAGCCCTGGATACCGGCTTTAAGTATGGCAAAGGCTATGAGCTCTATCACAGGATCAACTTCGGTTGCTCCCGCTCTCTTCTACAAGAAGGCTTAGACCGCCTTCTGCAGGCAATTCGCAACATGTAACTACTACGAGAGATTATCATGAAAGAACAAATCATCGAACTATACAACCGCAAACCAAGCTCCTATAGTCAGATTGAGCGGGAGCTCTACGAGCGCTTTATCACTGCTCTCAATCAAGGCAAGATCCGCTCCTGCGAGCCTCTGGGAGACGGCTGGCTGGTGAACGACTGGGTCAAGATGGGTATCCTGATCGGCTTCCGTATGGGAGTCCTGGTGGAGCTTCCCTGGAGTGAGAAGAAGAACTTCTTTGACAAAGACACCATCGCAGAGAAGTGCTTCAGTCTCGGAGACCAGATACGTATTGTCCCGGGAGGCAGCTCTGCCCGCAACGGCTGCTATATCGCACCGGGAGTTACCATAATGCCTCCTGCTTTCATCAATATCGGAGCCTGGGTGGATAGTGGCTCGTTGGTGGATTCTCACGCACTTGTAGGCTCTTGCGCTCAGATCGGCAGGAACGTGCATCTTTCTGCCGGAGCTATGATTGGCGGCGTCTTGGAACCTATCAATTCCCGTCCTGTGATCATCGAGGACGATGCCTTTATTGGAGGCAACACAGGTGTCTATGAAGGCATCATCATCAAGAAAGGAGCTGTGCTGGCTTCCGGAACCATCGTCACAGGCTCCACGCCGATCTACGACTCTGTGCGTGGCTCTTTCCTGGAGCGTGACAGCGGCGGTTCCTTCACCATCCCGGAGAATGCCGTATTGGTGCCGGGTTCACGCCAGATGAAAGCCAATCCAGCCTTCCAAGTTTATTGCCCCATCATTATCAAGTATCGGGATAGCAAGACAGACATCTCCGTTCAACTGGAACGTGACCTGAGAGAGATCCTTGACTGAAGCTAAGCGCTTTTCCGGCATTGAGATATCTTTGATCCGTCAGGTGATGGCCTCTGCCCCAAAAGACGCCATCAATATGGCTCTGGGCGAGCTACGTTTCCCGCTTGATCCCCTCTTCAAGAAGCATGCCGAAAGCAGGCTCTGGGCAGAAGAAGCCTTCTACACACCCAATGCAGGACAGATGCAGCTTCGTGAGCAGATTGCCGCATCCTACGGTGCAGACATCTCACCCAATCAGATTTGTGTGACCAACGGTGCTGAAGAAGCCATCTTCCTGAGCCTCTTCTCGCTCTCCAATCCCGGAGACATCGCAGCAATCCCCGATCCGGACTACACAGCCTATCCTGCTATTGCCAAGCTTATGCAGACAGAAGTGCGACGCCTGAGCTTTGAGCCAGATCTCAGGACAGTGAACTGGGATAGATGGGAACAGATACTATCCAACCAGGTTCGCTTCCTGATCCTTTCCCTGCCTCAGAACCCCAGTGGTTTCTTCTTCAATGCCTTAGAACTGGAGAGGCTGGCAGGGATTTGCAGCAGATACAAGATCACCGTCATCATCGACGAAATCTATAAAGAACTCTGCTTTGGAGACAGTCCTCCAAGAGCATTGGACTACTTTGAAAAGCTCATCCTGATCGGAGGACTCTCCAAATCCCACTGCCTAAGCGGATGGAGGATTGGCTGGGTTCTTGCCCCCATTGGTATTGCCTCCACAATTATCAAAGCCAAACAATATGTCTCCACCTGCAGCGGCTGGATGGCGCAGGAGCTTGCCAAGCTAGCCTTCTCTGAGACTGGTGAAGCAGCCAAGCAAAGAATCAAAGCACAGCTCGCCCAGAGCCGCAATTACACTAAAAATGAGCTCCTGAGCGTGATTAGCCCCGAGCGACTCTTCTTCCCTTCTGCCGGACCATACATGATGCTCGACGTTCAAACCGATGATCTTGTCTTTTGCCACAAACTTGCTCAGGACGGAGTGATCACAGTACCCGGAACAGCATTCGGACAGGTCTGCCAAGGCCTGATCCGCCTCAATTGCGCCCTTCCAGAAACCGAGCTTTCAGAAGGCTGCAAGATCCTCAAAGGAGCCCTTTCTTCATGAACTACATCCTTGTAAACGCACCTATTTACGACAGCCTGTCAGGCACTTTTTCCTCCGGTAAGAGCATCTTGATCTCAGACGGACTGATCCGTCATATCGGCCACCTCAGCGAGTGCATAGCCTATAGCTCTCGCTGCCCGGAAATCCTCGATCTGCGCGGCATGGTTGTGTTACCATCCTTCACCGATACCCATACGCACTTTGTGGAACTTGCCAAGCGCCGGATAATGGTTGACCTGAAGGCCTGCACAACAATCGAGGAGGTCAGAACCAGCTTACTCAGCTTTCGTGATACACAAAAAAGCCTGCCTGCCTGGATCTTGGGTGGTGGTTGGGACAAGAACCAGATCGACGATCCTCAGAGCCTGAACCGTCATCTCCTGGATAGCATTTTCCCCGATCTCCCTGTGGCTCTCTGGAGTAAAGATTACCACGCCAAGCTCTGTAACAGCCTGGCTCTTCGCTTGGCAGGAATAAAAGAGAACAGCCCCGATCCCGCCGGCGGAAAGTATGGCAGAACCGCTGAAGGAAGCCTGAACGGTATCGTTTATGAATCCGCCTCTGATGCCTTGGAGAAAGTGATCCGGCAGCCTGCTCCTGAGATATTGAGACAGGCAGTGCTTGAGACTATCAAAGCAGCCCACGCTCTCGGTCTCACCGGTGCTCACACCATGGAGGGAGCCTATAGCTGGTCCGTTCTGGAATCTCTGAGAGAGCTTCAGCCTCTCTTCCGCTTCACTTGGCACTTCCCACCAGAAGAGCTCAATAGTCTGATAGCTCAAGGCCTAAAGACCCACTCCGGCGATCCATTCTATCGGATTGGAGGCATGAAACTCTTCGCCGATGGAGCTCTTGGCTCTCAAACTGCTGCTATGTTCGAGCCTTACACCGGCTCAGAAAACCTTGGGATCCTTCGCTATACCGATGCAGACCTACACAAACAAGCAGAAGAAGCCGTCTCTGCCGGTTTTGCTCTCTCTATCCACGCCATCGGCACGAGGGCAGTGCATCAGGTTCTGAGCCTTTACAAAGAGCTGAACTCAAAGCATACCAATCCCGGACACCGCATTGAACACCTGCAATCCCTCCGTCCGGAAGACCTTCCATTATTGAGGGAATCCGATGCTTACTGCGCTTTGCAGCCAGTGCATCTGTCTCAGGACGTGGATAATATCGAAAAGTATTGGCACGCAATCCGCAAGCAGGCCTACTGCTTCAAGGACATCCTGGCAAACTGCCGTTCCTATGGCTTCGGCTCAGACGCCCCCATCGAAAGTATCAATCCCTTCCTGGGTATCTACACCGCCTTGCAGCGCAAAGAGGCTCTGAATCCCCAAAACCCAAGCTGGGTTCCGGAACAGAAGCTCAAGCTGCAGCAAGCCATCTATGGCTACACCGCTGGAGCAGCAACAATCTCTGGCACAGGTTCACATCTGGGCAGATTACTTCCTGGTTACTTTGCCGACCTGATGGTGCTGGATGACTTCCGTGAGGAACCGGATGAGTTCTGGCTCACAGCCCGCCCCAGGGTGCTGTTCTGTGGAGGCGAACCGGTGTTGCAGGAGATTTAGGGCAGAACAGCTGAGCTTCGAAAGGATTGAAGCGAAGAGATCTAGCTCCGTTCCATAACATAACGAAGCCAGATTCCAAGGTCTGTCTTCCAGCTCTATTGTTGATTCCATTCCACACAAATCTGCCATATAGTGTAGGACTCCAGCTTCTTTGGCTTGACTATTTCTGCTTTATCCACCATCTTATCTAAACTTAAACTAACAGATGAGGTGAAAAATGAAGAAGATATACTTAGCACTGCTAATTGTCCTTGCCCTGTCAATCCTTCCTGCCGCCACTGTTACCATCTTTGAAGAAGGTTTTGAGGGGACTTTCCCCGGAGAAAAAACCACTGTTTCTGGAGAACCCACTTGGGATGACAATAACCACACTTCCAAGACCGGCTCCTGGTCTGCCTGGTGTGCCGGTACCTATGATGAAGACTGGGATGAGTATGAAGAATACCTTTATGGAGAAGAAGATGAGGATAGCTACCACTACCAGGACGATATGGAAGCCAAGCTCGTCTTCGGCCCCTTTGACTTAGGCGGATATACCTCTGCCACACTTAGCTTTGCCAGCCTGGTTTCCACAGAAGAAGACTATGATTATCTGGTCGTGAACGTTGTGAGAAACCTTCCTGATAACCAGGAGGAATCTCCCATCCACCGTGAAACCGGAAATGAAGAGGAACTATGGACAGAGCACAGCATTTCCTTGAATGATTATCGAGGCTCCACACCCATCTATATCTCCTTTGAGTTCCATTCCGATGGCAGCGAGCATGACTATCTGGGTGCATGGATTGATGATGTCAAGCTGGTGGGTACCAGATAACAGCTTCATCCATGAGTATCAATAACCTCGAGTTTCAACCAGCCCTAAACACTCGTACAGTGTCGGATAGACAGCAGTTCAGGTGCGGCTGAAACAGAAGATCAACTATTGGAATTCAGCCCTGCGGCTGGATCTCTTCCGCAAGAGGTTTGAACTGGCAGGGCTAAGCTCCGGCCGGGTTCCTCCCCCCAGCTATGTGCTTTGGGATTGCACCCGGCGCTGTAATCTCAACTGTCTGCATTGCGGAGCCTCCAAAGAGCATTATGATACGGAGCTCTCCACTGCACAGGTCAAAGCTCTTATAGATCAACTTGCCAAGCTTAAGGTGCGCACTTTTGCCGTGACCGGTGGAGAACCTCTTCTGCGGCAAGATCTGGTTGAACTACTCAGTTATGCTTCTGTCCTGGGCATCA
>JAZHDE010000258.1:0-10843 GCA_036584515.1 Candidatus Cloacimonadota bacterium
GGCGAGGACCCCGTTTCCACCCCACCAACCCGCAAGCGGTTTGGCGAGGACCCCGGTCGGTCGCAGGAATGACGATACGCGGAGCAGGGAGAAGAAGCCTAAGTACAGGTGAGCTGATTTCTGACTCCATACTTCTTCCTTATTCCTGGCGGAGTCTTCGCCGAGTCTTCGCCCAGTCTTCCCGAGCACTTTTCTCCGGAAGAGTCCTGCAAGACTCGGCGAAGACTCCGCGAGACATGGGGGAGTGACGAGAGTGGAAGCGACATCTTGTCGCTTTTGGAAAGTGACCTGTGACCATAGTAGAAGCGACATCTTGTCGCTTTTGGAGTGACGAGTGACCATAGTAGAAGCGACATCTTGTCGCTTTTGGAAAGTGACCTGTGACCATAGTAGAAGCGACATCTTGTCGCTTTTGGAGTGACGAGTGACCAGAGTAGAAGCGACATCTTGTCGCTTTTGGAGTGACGAGTGACCAGTCTGGTAAGTTTGGAGCTGGGAGAAAATCCTGATGATCCCGTCGATCCAGTCATCTGCGTTCTATTCTTTCAGATCGCGCCCCTTCAGGGCTTTTCTCCGGTGGGCTTATCCCCAGGGTCGACGGGCTGCCGCCCATCGCTATCAGATGAGCGCCCCTTCAGGGCTACCGGGTAGACACGCAGGTCTGCCCCTACAAGTTAGTAGTGAAAAGTTAATGGTGAATAGAGGCGCCGCAGTCTCCCAGCTTCACACTTATCGGACTTGTCACTCGTCACTCTCTGATCACTCGTTACTATTAAAGGCGGTACGGCGACCGCCTCTACCCAAGCGAAGCAGCGCAGCACTCGTCACTATAAAAAAAAGCGACAAGATGTCGCTTCCACTATGCGTAGCTCTAATCCCTAATCCCTAATCCCTAGTCACTGTTAAGCGACAAGATGTCACTTCCACTATGCGCAGCTCTAATCCCTAGTCCCTAATCCCTAATCACTGTTAAGCGACAAGATGTCGCTTCCTCTCTGTTCACTGAGCGTGTATTTCTCCTTGAGCAGGAAGGGCTTAACAAAGGGATTCTCCAATGCCTGGGTGGGGCAATTCCACCAGCAGCGCAGGCAGAAGACGCACTTATCAGAAAACTGGATGCCATCTTCGATGAGGCTGATGTTTCCGGTGGGACAGAGTTCCACGCACTTTCCACAGCGGATACAGGCGGAGTTTGCTTTCCAGCGTTTGGACATCTTGGGCAGTCCGTGGCACTCCAGACGGTTCAGCAAGCCGACAGCTCGCATCCAGCCTTTGTCCGGCAGCAGAACCTTATCGTTGTTCAAGATCTGGGAAACGGCTATAGGAATCTCCCGCAGAGCCCGGTCTTCCCGTTCTTTTACCTTCTCAGGACTGGCTGTTCCACCCATGTTGGGCGGCATCTCATAGACGGATTCATGCTTGATGACCCAGCCCCGGCGAGCAATCGCAAAACGCAAACGCCGGGTAGAACCACCATAGGCAAAGATGTTTCCTGCAGTCTTATAGAGGAAGTAGTTATGCCTTCCGGCCGGCAGAAACGGAAGCAGATCGTAAACGAGGCGGGGAGCGTCAAAGGCATGCACGGGGTAACCCAGACCAAAGAGCTCGTAGCTATCCCAATCCGGCATTGTTTTGCCCAAGAGGATATCTTCCAGAGCCAGACTGCTGCACTTATGCCCCCGCTGGGTGAATTCGCGGGTGATTCTTTCTGTAATCCAGGCGGTATTCCCGGTTCCACTGAAGTAGAGAAGCAAGATGTTCATGAGAGTCCTAGTTAATGAGTTAATAGTTAATGGGGATAGCAAAGGCCGGAACCCAGGGGGCTCCGGCGGTAAACAATCTATATATCTGGTTCACACCTTCCGTCTCAACGAGACGAATGAGGCTATGAGACTTTGTAATACTATATGATTTGGAGAACCTTGAGCAGGATGATCAGCAGCAGCAGAGAATTGGCGGCCAACCAGAGATAGATTCTGAAGGCAGTCTTCTGATAGACTTCGCGATTGAGGGTGACCCTCTTTTCCAATCTGACGATCAGGTTTTCCACGGTGGCTATCTTTTCTGCAGTCTTGTCTGTTCTGCGGATGTTGTTATCGTGTGAGGCATTGCGCTTGAAATGACGCATCAGTTCAAAGAACAGAGGGATGAAAGCCGGCAAGAACTTTTTCATTCCGCTACTAGCCATTGAGGTCTCTCCTTTAGAATTTGTAACCTAAATTGAGGTAGTGAGTTCCACCCAAAACGCTGTGTTCGGTGAAAGCATAATCCAGGCTGATGCCGCTCACGTTGAAGCTGGCGCCGCAATTCCAGGTGGCGGGATTCTGATGCACACCTGCTCTGATGATGAAGGGCTCAAAGAGCTTGGCTTCGACTCCGCCCATGAATTCTGTGGTCTCGGCAAAGTCCTTGCGCAGCTCGATGGTGGTGGTCACGCCATCGTAAGGGATGTAGCTCACGCCCATGGCAAGCTTGCGGGGCAGCTCAATCTGGTTGTTGACGCCCATCTTGGGGTTGTTCAGATTGCTGATGCTGAAGCCCAGGCGGGTTCTCTGATGCAGGATAGCAACGGCACCCAAATCCAGTCCAAAGGCATCGACGGGATCTTCGTCCAGATAGTTGAGGCGATAGAGATTACCGCTGTAACCAAAATAGATGCTGGAGTGAATATCAGAAAGCAGCGTGAAACCGTGACCCAGAGACCAGGTCTGTTCGGACATCAGGTTTTCATCCTCATAGGCGACGTCAAACATTCTGCCACCCAGGGCAACAGTGCCGAGATTCTTGGGCAGGGCAAAGCCCACAGCGGCGGTTTTGTACTCGGAAAACTCTTGGTTTTGCAGGTTTGCAAAGCCGATATTGACACCATGATGAGTCTGTGCCAAGCCGGCGGGATTAAAATACAGGGCATTGACGTCATCGGCGATTCCGGTGAAGGCACCACCCATGCCGCGAGCCCGGGCAGAGGGGATAAAATCTTCAAATTGCTCAGCCATCAGGAGGCTCAAGCCCAGGACTACGATCAGAATAAGTATATAGCGTTTCATCATTTACTCCCTTACCTGAGATTTGCTCTGATGACAATGGGTTGAATGGCAGTGTCTTTTCTGCCGGTTTCCCGCTCGACAATCTCGAGATTGCAATAGTAGAAACCGGGGGAGAGATAGCGCATCAGGCTGTCTCTGCCATCAAACATAAAGGTTTCTATACCCAGAGCGGAGGAGATGACTGTATTCACCGGAGTGGCGACCAAACGGCCTTTGCCATCGTAAATCCGCACCACTGCTCTGGCATTGACTCCGGTGGTGCCAAGGCGGCTGCCGTAGGAAATGCTGAGCTTCTCATTCATGGTGGGATCAAAGATATTGCGTCCATCGGTGGAATTGGCGATATCCAGCCATGCCATTCTCTCACGGATCGGCACGGAGACCTTTCCGGGATAGAGGGAGTTGGCATTGAGCGGGGTCAGATCATATTGGAAGGATTGCACCTGAATCATGGATTCACCATAGCTGATGGGCTTGAAGAGCAGGTTGAAAAGAGCTACTTCGTCTTCATTGGTCACCAGGGGATCCTGGCCCACGTAAACGATGCTGATCTCGGTGCCATCATCAGAAATGGTGTATTCGGGCAGCACTTGATTCAGCAGAGTGCCGGTGATATCCAAGCCCTCAAATTCCAGCTTGGCAGGATCGATCTTGATCACGGTCTCAAAGCTGGAAATGCCCCAGGCAAATTTCAGCCGGGAAGTGGTGAGCGGGATGGTCTTGCTCTCGTCGATCTCGGCAGTGATGCTTTGAACGCGGATCTGAGCATTGGCAACGCTGTCCACCTGGAGCATATCCCCCAAACTGCGGGGATTGATGGCGAAATAACTAAAGGAGTAGTCCACCACGCCCTGGATGCGAGCCCAATTCTGACCCACAGCCACGCCGGCCGGCCAGGCAAAGCCCGAGCGCGGGAAGCATTGATCATCCACCTGAGCAGCGCCGGTGCCATCGTTGATATAAAACTCCAGATAGTTATTGGGAGCAGCGGTGATATTGACGTCTTCCACTTTCACAAAGCAGCTTTCCCACTGTTCTGCAGTGGCTGCATTGGCAAGATCGCCGGTGGTCACCAAGCTGGGCTGAGGCAAGGAATTGCCGCTGGAAATAACCGTGTAGTTAGTGAGGCTGGTCAGCTCTGAGAAGTTGTGATATTCAGACATTGTGCCAGCCACTTCCACCAAGTCTCCGAGGGCGGGAAAATAGCGGTTTGTAAAGACCAAAAGGCCGCTCCAGGGGCCACCTTCCGGATCTGAGATCACAAAGCCGTAGTTTGTAGTATTTGTACCTGTGTAAAATTTCTCGGCTACCACGATTCCGCGGACGGTTACGGCTTGATTTATGTAGGGGGAATCACCGCTGGGATCGGTGGTCTCCTGGATTTGCCGGCAGGTAAGAACCTGAGCAATTGCCAGGCTGGAAATCATAACTGCGACAATGAGAAGAAGAATACGTTTCATCTATATCTCCTTGTTGTTTACTTCGATTTGTGCCGGAGCAGCTTCTGGAGCCGCAGCAGGCTTTTTGATGAAAAACATTTCTATAATCAGCAGAACCACACCGATAAAGATGCAGCTATCTGCCACGTTGAAGATGGGGAAGCGGGTAAAGCTCATGATATCCGGGATATTCACATCCACAAAATCCGTCACTCCACCGATAATAGCCCTGTCTATGGCATTACCCAAGGCTCCGCCCATGATCAGGCCATAGGCCATCACCTGCAGACGGTGAGTATTGTGATATAACAAAAAGATGATCATGATAACGGCAAGCACGGCTGTGCCAATAAAGAAATAGCGGTTCAGGAGATCCGAGCCCACGGAGAGGCTGAAAGCCGCACCTTTGTTGTTCACATGAGTGAGCATGAAGGTATCTCCAAACAGTGAGCTTAGCACAGGGATAGATTCATGCATATCCATATTAAGCCGCACCAGCACTTTGGTGAGCTGATCCAGTATGATCACCTGGATCATAAGGATGAAGGCGGGAATGGGATTAGAGCGGAGAGGCATTCTATCTTCTTTGTTTACGCTTTTTATCTTCCATACCCACGGTGCAATCGAAGCAGGTGGAGACGTAGGGAATGGCGTCCAACCGGTTCTCCTGGATGTTTTCCCCGCAGATATCGCAGATGCCAAAGCTGCCGTCGTAGATGCGTTTGAGGGCATCATTGAGCAAGCGGATCTTATCGCGCTCCTGTTCCATCATCATCACGGTGTGTTCCATCACGTTTGTATCGGAGCCCTGATCGGCTTGGTGGAAGGCATAGGAAGAGAGGTCTCCGCTGCTTTCCCGGGATCCGATGCTTTGCTCGCGGTTGATGTTTTCCACGTAAGTCATGCTTTCTTTGAGCTCGGCTCTGATGACTTCTTCATAATGTTTTAGCTGCTCTGGGCTTAACTTTTTGCCTGCCATCTCAGCTCCTTATCTATCGTCATTTTGCAAGTAATCAATGATTATTCTCCTGCCGTAGCTGTCAATCTAAAAAACTAAGCTTAGAAATGAAGCTTTCCAGCAATCTACGCAAGTCTGCCCCTGCCTTTCCGGCATGCTCACGAATCTCGTCCTGAGAATGGGCCAGATTGTGAAAGAGGTTGCTGTAATTGGTCACTATCGAAAAGCCCAGCACCCTGATGCCGGCATGACGGGCTGCGATCACTTCCGGCACGGTGGACATGCCCACCAGGTCTGCTCCGACAGATGCAAAGAAGCTGCATTCGGCCTTGGTTTCCAGGCTGGGGCCGCTCACTCCGATATAGACCCCTTCAGAAAGCCGGATGCCCAGCTCTGAGGCCAAATCCCGGCAACTCTGCCGGTGAGCCGGATCAAACTGTTCATTCATGGAAGGGAAGCGTTCCCCCAGGCTCTCGTCGTTGTGCCCGATCAGGGGATTGGTGCCCATAAAATTGATATGATCGCTGAGCATCACTATCCTGCCGGGAGGAAGCTCTTCTCTGAGGCTGCCGGCGGCATTGGTCACGATCAGGTTTTTGATGCCCAAAGCTGCCAAAACCCGGGTGGGGAAGACCACATCCGTCATGGGATAGCCTTCGTAATAGTGAAAGCGTCCCTGCAGCACCAGGACTGGTTTCCCGGAGATCTCGCAGAGACTGAGCACACCCCGGTGAGAGGGAGCCGTACTGCTCACAAAACCCGGTATCTGAGAGTATTCCATAGACCAGAGGCCGGGATAGTGATCCGTGAGGTCACTCAAGCCTGTGCCCAGAATAATGGCCAGACCCGGAACTACGGGCAGCTTGTCCTTTAGCCAGTTCGCAGTGTCATGATAATTCATTCAGCCTCACTTCAGAGGTGGATTGGGTTCGGAGCTCTGTCCGATCTGAGGTTGAATCTCTTCTTTGATGCGTTTGAATTCGCTATCCAGCATTTGTTCGGCATCCTTGGTGAGCAAGGGGTCTTTGCCGATGCGGTCCATAAAGGTCTGAAGCTCCACCCGGAACTGCATGAGAAACTGGCGTTTCTGTTCCTTGAGGTGCATGTATTGATGATCCAAAACGTTCAGATACTGCTTGGTTTCCTGAATCACTCGTTTGGCTTTGAGTTCCGCTTCGTGGATGATGTTTTCGGCTTCCTTGCGGGCATTGCCGATGATATCCGCCTTGGTCTTCTCGGCAAAGACGAGAGTGCGGCTGATCAGCTCTTCACGGCGCTTGAGATCTTCTACGGCATTGGAGGCCTGAACGGCTTCCTGTTTCACTTCATACTGCATTTGTTGTGCCTTGAGCAGCTCCCGCTCCTTGGCCTGGAAAGCAGTTTCCATCTCATCCGCAATCTGTTCCAGGAGGGCGCGGACTTCCTTTTTGCTGTAGCCAAACATTTGGCTGCTGAATTCCTGATGTCTGATATCAAGTGGACTTAGGGGCATGATTCCTCCCTGTCTATAAAATACTTTTTAAGAATCTGGTGATGATGTCTATGGCCAAAAACGCCACAATGGGTGAGAAATCCCAGCCGCCCATAGCGGGCAGGATCCTGCGGATGGGAGCCAGCACCGGCTCGGTGATGCTCCACAGAAAACGGAAAACCGGATGATAAGGATCCATGAACCAGCTCAGGATCACTCTGGCCAGCAGCAGATAGCTATAGATCTGCATGAGGCGGATCAGGATGAGAATGATGTAACCTGTGCCCATCGTTAGTCCAAGACCTCATGGCAATTGCGGCAACGGGCTTCATAGGCCTCGGTGGAGCCCACCAGGATTTGATCTCCTTGGTGCACGGTTCTCTGAGTGCGATTGGCAGGATTGCCGCAAACCACGCAGATGGCAAGATTCTTGGTCACATACTCCGCAATCGCCAGAAGCTGAGGCATATAGCCAAAGGGAACGCCCCGGTAATCCTGATCCAGGCCGGCAACGATCACCCGCTTGCCTTTATCTGCCAGGTCGTTGCAGATTTCCACGATCTCTTCTCCAAAGAATTGAGCTTCATCGATGGCAACGATCTGGACGTCGTCCTCCAGATGGGAGTAGATCTCGGAGATCTTGGTGATGGGGATGGAGGGAGCCTGCATGCGGGAATGCGATACTATATTATTCTCATCGTAGCGGTTATCTATGACGGGCTTGAAGACCACCACTTTCTGCCGGGCATATTCCGCCCGGCGGATGCGCCGGATCAGCTCTTCAGTTTTTCCACTGAACATGCTCCCACATATCACTTCTATCCAACCGGTTTTATTGTTTATGATGTTCAAAACTCACGCTCCAAAGACATTTCTAGACAGATTCCAAGTCTTTACAGCCTTTATTTTTTGTCAATTGCAATATCAGGAAGCTCAGGCCTTGGCTTGCAGGACTTTCTTGAGCAGTTGCTGCAAAGCCGGCACAAAGGGAGCAAAATCTTCATTTGTGGAAGCCAGATTCAAGGCAGCTAAGACCTCGTCCTGAGTGATCTCCTTGGGATGATGATAGAAATATGCCAGATTATTCAGGATCAATTCCTTGATTTCAAACAGCAGGCCAATGGCATAGACTCCGTTGCGGGTGGCAAAGAGCCGGCAATTGGGCGAGAAGGACACAGCCTGTATATTGGCAATAGCTGTGGACCAATCTGCGGTGCGGATCAGATCTGATTCAAAGGCCAGGTACTTGCCGTCCTTGCTGAAGAATCTGGAGGAGCTATTGGTATTGCGGCTGGGTTTGAGATCCTTGATCTTGGCCCAGTTGATAGTGCTGTAAACACTTTCCGGGGTTATCAGGAAATCTCCTCCCGGGCTGAAACAAACCGCTCCGCTGATCTCGGCAAGCTTGCCCCAGTGCGCCGTGCTGTAGATGCCATTCTTGCAGACCAGATAGTTACCATCCGGGCTGAAGAAATCCGGCATGGAGATATTTGCCACCTGCTTCCAATCCCCGACGCTGTAAACATAGTTCAGGGTGGCAAGCCAGCGTCCGTCCGGACTGAAGCAGACAGAATTGTGGATGGTGGCCTGCTTGGTCCAGTTTTCCGTTTCATAAACGGCATCGATAGAGGCAAAGTAGCGGCTGTCCTTGCAGAAGCCCACTGGATGCACCACGATGGCCAGGCGAGTCCAGCTCTTGGTGCTGTAAACACTGTTCCAGGTCACCAAAAATCTACTGTCCGGGCTGAAGCAGACGGAGTTCTTGATATCGGCCACCTGTTTCCAGGTGCGGGTGCTGAAGACTCCATCCTCCCAGCTCACAAAGAACCTGCCATCCGGGCTGAAATACTCCGGCAGTGAGACGTCTGAGATCTTTTCCCAGGTGCGGGTATTGAAGACTCCCCGGCTGCGGGTGGTGATATACCTGCCGTCCGGACTGAAGCCTACGGCTCCGTTCAGCCTCACAGCCAAGTCCTGATCTTTGCTCACTGAAAGCAGCAAACGCAGGGCAATCGGAGAAACTTTGCTGCCGATGGCTTTGATCGAGCTTACCAGGTTGTTTTTGTAAATCGTGTCGTTCAGCAGCGTAAGCAGCACGGGATCTTTGCTCTTGGAGATGCAATACAACACCGCTTTGGTGCTGGCTTCTTCATCCAGGGAAAGAGCGATCTCCAGGGCATACTTCAGCACCGGCAGAGGCAATTCGGAAGGATTGATATGCGATACGGTGAAGATCAGATCGTCTTTGCCGATAAATCTGGCTTTCTGGACCTCTGCAGCTTGCTTGGCTTTGGCTATTTCAGCGGGATCGGTCAGGCGGAAGATCTGCTGTTGCAGACCCACCTCCACTTTGCTGATCTCCGTGCTGAGGTCGTCCACCAGGATGCTATTACTGGTCAGGGTTCTCAACCCGATCAGCGAGCCCACACCGGGATCTATATAGGCGGTAAACTCGGCATCATCATAGAAGGATGGCTCAAAAGAACCCCGATATTCCATGAGGCTGGCATAAAAATCCTTGTTGATCAGACGGGAGAGATCCCTCTGCTCTTGCATCACCAATTCCTGCAGTTCTTCGGTGTTTGCAGCCTTGGCTTTGAGGTTCTTATAGTGATGCCGGAGGCGTTTTTCCGCTTCCTCGGGATCATCCAATTCGGCATACTTGGCTTTGTTCAGCTCCACTTTCTTGCGGCTTAAAAGGCAGACCAGACAGACCGATTCTTTATCCCGGTTCACCAGCACCTTGTGCCAGGCTTCATCAAAGAGATACAGTAGGTTTTTCTGGCCCTGAACCTCGGCATCCGGCACGTAATGCACATAGTTTGAGAGGTCTATGCTGTAGCTTTTGGTCTGAGGCTCACCCAGCAGCTCCAGCACGCCGTAGCGGATCAGCAGCAGATGCAGCTTTTGCAGGTTGTTGCATCTGGAAAAGAAGTATTCAAAACTGATATCGAAGATTGCATCAAAGGCCCATTCCCAACTGCGGTAGAAATCTCCCAGAGATTGGCTTCTGCTGGTAAAGAGCAGCTCGTCTATCTTGTCCAGCTCGAGAGCGCTGATCTCAAAATTATAGTCCTCATGGTGAACTTCGCGCAGTAGCGCCAGAATGTGTGTATCTTTGGTTTGTTTGAGCAGCTTGATCAGCTCCGGCTCGGTGCGGCTTTCTTTGAGGGAAGCTGCCAAAAGAGTCTTGAGCTGGCGGTCGTTTCCGCGGAAGAACTCCGCAATATCCTCCGGCTTTTCCATGATCAACTGCACAAAATTATCCACGTAGCCCAGAGACTGGAGGTCAAAAAGGATCTCGTGCAATTGCTCCTTGGCTTTGAGCTCAAAGAAGCGCTCCACCACTTTCTTCTGCAAGACGTCGGTCCGGGCACACTCAAAGAGCCGCATCAGACCCTCGAGATCGGAGAAATGATGTTCAAAGAGCTTTTCCCAGATATACACGTCGTAATGCGTATCCAGGAAGCTCCAGAGGATATCGGTCTTCTTGAGATCCATCAGATCATCGGTGATCAGAGTGCGCAGCTCAGTGCTTTCGGTCTTGATGAACATCTCGGTGAGCGTTTCCACACTCCTGCCTTCGACATCGAGCAGGATCTTGCCCACGGATCCCTCTTTTTTGAGATTGAATATGGCCCACAATTCCTTGGTTTCACCCAGAGCAACCAATCTGGATAAAATCTCGGCCTTCTCTCCCTCATCAATGGATTTGAGGTAGAGATCCGTAAGCTTATCAGGCTTATTGCGTGCCAGAAAAAGCTTCATATTCATGATGTTTCAGCCTCGATCATTTCTTCCTTAGTCGCCAATATCACTGCCGTATATGGTTCGCAGCAGAGCTCACAGAGCCATAAAGACAGTTCTACCACTCCGAGGGATCGGGTCACTTCCGTCTCCTTCTCGTACCAGTGGGAATCCGGCTTTT
>JAZHDE010000259.1:0-10839 GCA_036584515.1 Candidatus Cloacimonadota bacterium
TAGTCCCTAATCCCTAATCACTGTTAAGCGACAAGATGTCGCTTCCACTCTCGTCCAGCCCTTGGGCTATATTATTCTCCGGTATAGCTTTCCAGCAAGCCTTTGGCATTGAACCACTCGTTCTCGAGGGATTCCATATAGCCTTCCACCATATCCAATTCAGCTTTTTCCATGCCCTTGGCCAGCTCGCCCAATTGGTTCAGGGACATATTGAGGGCAGAGCCCTTGATGGCATGAGCAGCACGGCGAATATCCTCGGGATTACGGCTCTTCACCGCTTCCCGGAGTTGTTCAATCTGGCTGGGGAATTGCGCCAGAGAAATCTCGATGAGGTCTTTCATCAGCTCGCGATCGTTACTCACCCGTTGCAACAGACCAGCTTCATCAAAGCTGAGAACTGTCCTTCGTTCCTTGGCAGGACTCTCAGATTTGGCATTGAGATTGGCTTCAGGACTTTCAATTTCTTGCGCCAAAAGCTTGGAAAGGATGAGCTTGAGCTTATCCTGATCCAGAGGTTTGGTGAGGAATTCGTCCATTCCGGCATCAAAGCAACGTTCCCGCTCCTCGATTAGAGCTCCCGCAGTGAGTGCCACGATCGGCAGATGACGCTTGGTGATGGTTTCCACAGCGCGGATCTGCTTGGTGGCTTCAATGCCATCCATTTCGGGCATCTGGACGTCCATCAGGATGAGATCGATAGATTCACTCAGGGCTGTATCCAGAGCTTCTTTGCCGTTTTTGGCTTCAAAGACCTTCACCTGAGGCATAATCTTCTTGAGCAGCACCTTGATCAGAGTGAGATTGGTGATATTGTCTTCCGCGATCAGGATTGAGGCGGAGTGTTGTAGTCCATTCAGACTTACAGCAGTAGTGTGAGTTTTTTTACCATCGGTTGTGTTCAATTCGTGTCCTTCATCAAGATAGCGAAGATAGTTATATAATTCTTTGCTCTTCACCGGTTTAAAGAGCTGGAAGCTTATCCCGTTCGTGTTTGTGGTGTTTTTATCGAAGACGTCGTCCGCCGAGCTGTAGATGATGCAAGGTGGATTCAGGCTGCCACCCAGCTTGTTGCGGATCATCTTGATGGTTTGCAGGCCATCATAATCCGGCATATGATAATCTATGATCATCAGGTCAAAGCTGGTGGGTCCGTGAATGGAGGCAAGGGCAGCCACAGCGCCGTCGCAACTGTGCACTTCCAGGCCCCAAAGCTTGAGTGTGTCTTCCAGGATGGTGCGGTTGTTTTCGTTGTCGTCCACCACCAGAATCCGGTGCAGGCGGTTGAAATCCTTGTAATCGCCCTTTTCACCCTGTTCGCAAGGCAGCACCAGTTCAAAATGGAAGCGGGAGCCGCGTTGTGGTATGCTGTCCAGATGGATGCGGCTATTCATTTTCTCGATCAGGAGTCCAGAGATCACCAGACCCAGGCCGGTTCCTCCATACTTACGGGTGGTGGAACTATCGCCCTGGAAGAAGGCACGGAAGAGCTTATCCTGCTTATCGGGATCTATTCCGATGCCGGTGTCTATCACTTCAAAGAGGTAGTGTGCTTCGCCCTCGTTTCTCTCTGTAACGCTGATCTTGAGCTCTACCTCGCCTTTGGGGGTAAATTTCACGGCATTGCCCAAAAGGTTGATCAGCACTTGTTTGAGGCGAATGGGGTCGACCACGGCATAGCGGGGTATATCCGGATCGATTTTGATGACCAGTTCCAGGTTTTTACGGCTGGCCTGGAAGACGACCACATCCATGCAGGACTCCGCCAGCTCGATCAGATCGGTCTTGACCGGCTCGAGCTCCATCTTTCCGGCTTCGATCTTGGAAAAATCCAGAATCTCGGAGATCACTTCCAAAAGGGCATGGGCCGAATTGTGAGCATTCTCCAGATATAGCTTTTGCTGGGAATTCATGGGGGTTTCCAAAAGCAGATCGGTGAAGCCGATCACGCCGTTGAGCGGAGTGCGCAGTTCGTGGCTCATATTGGCCAGGAATTCGCTCTTGGCTTTGCTGGCTGCTTCTGCCATTTCTTTGGAGAGCAGGATTTCCTTTTCGGATTCCGTCTTCACAATGGCATCGGCCAGCGTGTTTGCCAGCACCTGCAATAGGGTCACATCCTTTTCTTCCCAATCGCAACCGGTGCTCATGCAATTCATGCCAAAGACGCCCATAACCCGGTTTTCTGCCAGGATGGGCAGTGAGATCATGGAGCGGATGCCGCGGGTCTCCAGCAATTTGTTCTCGCTTTTAGCTTCGGGTGGAAGCTCTCTGTTTTCCTGGATAAAGACGGGCTTTCGGGCAGAGATCTGACTGAACCACCAAGGTAGCAGAGCGGTAGAATATTCCCTCTTGTCCCTATCCCGCTCAAAACCCGGGGCAGTCCAGTTGTGGGTCTCCTGCATCATCTGCATGTTTTCGCTGAATTGGATCAGGTAGCTCTGGTCAACCTCAAAGAACTTCCCTGCCTTTTGCAGCATGGAATTGATCTTATCATCGATATTGGCAATGCTGGCGGAGATAAAATCCGAAGATATCTCTGCCACCAAGCGTTGATATCTGCCGCGGTACTCCTGTTCTTTTTCCTGAGCCTTACGCTGGGAGATATCCCGCACCTGCTCCACGATCAGCCGGATGTTGCCTTCAGAATCAAATACAGGTGTGCTGCGGAAATCCATGTATCTGTCCAGCTTGGGATGGAAGCACTCCAATTGAGCGGGTGCCTTGGTTTTCAAAGTCTGTTTTACGTGGCAATCCCGGCAGATCTCGCTCTGGTCGAAGATCTCATAGCACTTTTTGCCTTCCAGCTTCATACGGTCCAGACCAAACATCTCGATGCCGGTGCGGTTGTAGCGAAGCACGTTCAGGTCTTTATCCAGAATGCCCACCACGTCCGGTATAGCATCCAAGACAGCTTCCAGAATAGCTTTTTGGGTTTCTATCTCTTGTGTAAAGAGTTCTTTTTCGGTGATGTCTTCAACTGTTTCCAGCACTGCGGCAATCTGGGAATTCTCGTCCCGGATGGGGATGGTGGTGACTCTGAGGATAAAGGGCTTTCCTTCTCGCTCGAGCTTCCTGGTGTGATAATGAATTTCGCCATCGGCAAAACTGAGCTTGGCGGGGCAATTCTCACACACTTCGCCGTAGATGGAGCCTTCAAAGACATCATAACAGGTGGAGATAGAATTGGTATTCACCGAGGGGAACCAGGTTCTCATGCGGCGGTTTGCCACCACGACCTGCATTTCCGGGCTGATCAGAGAGACACCCACTTCCAGATGCTCGTTGATGGATTGATACTGCTCCGAGAGCAGGCGGAAATTTGCTTCGCTCTTCTTTAGCGCAAGGTTGGATTTGCTGATCTTGCGGTTTAGACGGCTAACCTTTTGCAATAGAAAGAGCAGAGCAAAAAAGAGCAGCAATCCACCCACGATCCACCAGCGATAAGCATCCAACACTTCCCGCAGAGCAAGACCGGGATTGTTTTTGTATGGGCCAATCCCAAGCTCCCGCAGACAGGCCAAAACCGGCTGATTGGAGAGCGGAATGGTCCAACCGGTGATTCCCGCAGCCACAGCGGCAGAATCGGTGGGACTCATGGAGATCAGGTGCATGGCAATATTCTTGTAAAGAGCCGGATTATCCTGAGTTAGGGCATTGATCGACCAATTGGGATAGAGGCGCGTGGAGTGCAGCCAGGGAAAGTTCAGATCTGCTACTTGGGCATTGATAATCTTGAAATCGGAAAGCTTGATCTCTCCTGATGCAGCGAGAGATTCCAGGATGGAAGTGCGCACCACACCAGCAGCGGCTTTGCCTTCCAGGACTGCTTTCACCACATTGTCATGAGTGCCGGCAAACTGGATGGAAGAGAAGTCTCCGGGAGTGCGCATTCCAGCGGCTTTAAACTCCCGTTGAGCCATGTGCCAGCCGGCAAAGGAGAGCGGATCGACTGCGACAAAACTTTTTCCCTTCAGATCTTCCAGCTTGTTGATGCCTTTGGCGTCTGCCCGGCAAAAGATGGTGGCGCCGTAGCTATTGTAACCCCTTCCGCTGAAGTTCTCCTGCATGGTGGCAAGAGGAATGGCAGCATAGGAATATTCGATCTCTGCCGCAAAGCTGGAATTGGAGATCATCATATCCACTTGCTCACTATCGATGTAGTGATACATCTCGTCAAAGGACAGGGGGATCAGATGAAATTCATAGCCGGGAATCTCCCTGGATAGGTAGTCCATGGTGGGATTCCACTGCTCAATTGCCTTGTCTTTGCCCCGATGAGCCAATACGCCCACGTGAATGTGGCGATCAGCCCCCACACCGGATAGGGCCGGATTCAGGATCAGAAATAGCAAAAGCGTGACGACAAAGCTCAAGCTTATCCTCATCTGGGATGCTTTCGCAAACCGAGAGAGACTTGCAGGATTTCTCATATTGGCTCCTTAAATCTTTTCTGCTCCTGGTGCTGGAATGTCTTCCATCCGGTAGGATAGGGACTTCCGCGGCAATCAAAATAACTCCTGTAGGGATTCAACACCACTTATACAAGTTACAACTGAAGTCAAGAAAAAACAAGCGGAAGAGCGAAGTTAATGAGGACTAATGCCGGCAGATAGCAAAAAACCCCGGAACAGATCCGGGGTTTTTCTATATTTGGTGAGAGTGAGTTATTTTACCAGAACCATCTTGCGGGTATGGGTGTAGCTACCGGCTTGCATCCGATAGTAATAGATGCCGCTGGACACACCGCGTCCCGTCTCATCCAAGCCGTTCCAAACGATGCTGTGAGCACCGGAAGACAATTGGCTATTGACCAAGCTGCGGACCAATTGACCACGAGAGTTGTAGATATTCAAGCTCACAGGGCCGGAGGCTTGCAGGTTGAAACGGATAGTGGTTTCAGGATTGAAAGGATTGGGGTAGTTACCCATCAGCTCCGTCTGCACACTGGGTGTGGAGGGATCGGCATTCGGAGTGGCCTGATAGATGTTTCCGCTTCTGTTCCAGCTACCCATGTAGCAGGCATATTCAATCTCTTGAGCAGGACGTTTGACATCGATTACGTAAAACTTGGCGTTATCGGGTATGGCAATATCCAGATCGCCGTCGTCATCGATATCTGCCAGAGCGGCGGAGATTTTGACGTTTCCACCCAGAGTGTAGGGGAAGTTCGGGGATTGGGTGCCGTCTTTGCGCACGGAGTGCACTTTGCCATTGGTATCGCCAAAGATGATTCCTGCGAGGTCGCTATTGTCAAAGCGAGCCACCACGGGAGTGCATTCCACCGCCACGCCCATGGAGATGGGCATATTGGGTAGATTGGTGCCATCGGCATTGAGGATGAAGACCTGTCCCTGTGCAGAGATCAGGATGATCTCTTGGCTGCCGTTGTTATCGACGTCGGCAACCACAGCGCTGCTCTTGATCTGCTGCCCGATGTTCTTCTCAAACATGGTGCTACCATCGTGATTGATGGCATAGAGATGACCATTTGTGCTGGCGGCAACCAGAATCTCAGGCTGAGGATCAGCATCCAGATTGGCAATGGATATTGCATTCTGAGAAGCTGCAGCCGTGACGGGGAAGCCGGCAATATTCTGTCCGGTCAGAGGATTGATCGCAGAAAGCGTGCCCTGCAATGAAATGGTCAGGATCTCCAGATTGCCGTCGCCATTCAGATCTGCAACTGCTGGAGGAGCCAGAATTGCACCACCCAGGGTCACTGGGAAGTTTGGCATGATTGTGCCATCGGCATTGAAGACATTGAGGATACTGGTCTGAGTGAGGGCTATCACCTTGGCGGATTGGGAAGGAATCAAATTGGCAATCACCGGACCGGCACGCAGTGTGCCACCGGCAGGCATGGAGAAGATCTGTCCACCGTCCTGATTGAAAGCCACCACGTTGTTGGCTTGGGTACAGACGGCAAAATCCATCTCGTTGTTGCCATTCAGATCTGCCATGGCGACAGAACCGATCACGGCAGCGCCAACACTCACGGGGAAGCCGGCGATATTGGTATTGGAGTTATTATCTTTCACCGCATGAACATGGCCGGAGGGAGTGCCAAAGATCACTTCCAGATCAGGATCGTTGTCCAGATTGTAAAGGATGGGGGAAGAGGAAGAAGCTCCGCCCACATTGTAAGGCCAGCCAGCCTGGATCAGAGAAAGAGAGATATTGATCGGAATAGTGGCATGGTAAGGGAATTCATAACCGGGATTGGCGGTCACAAACAACTCAAAGGGGATCGGCTCGGAAGGCATAGTACCCACAGTGCTGAAGGTGAAGGGGCTGGTGAAGTTCCACATGGTGCTGCCGGCTGTGAGGGTGCCGTAGCTGGCCACGGAATCCTGCACGGAAATGCCGGGATAGCTGCAACGCAGACGAGCCTGCACGTTTTCACCCGTGAGCCAGGTAAGCCCGGTGTAGGGATCCATATAGTTATTCAGAGAAACTTCCAGTCGCAGCACTTCTCCAGGATTGGCGATACCATCGCCATCACCCTGATGCTCTGTAACCAGGAATTCTTCCACTGTGATGTTGGGGATCTTGTCAAACATGGCAGCAGCAAAGGCATTGACGCGGCCGGAGCCGAGCTTGCCTTCGTAAGTCGGATTGATATCGTAGATATAATCTGCGGTGTCCATGAGACGCTGTCTGAGCTGAGCAGCAGTGAGCTCGGGATTTACGGATTTGACCAGAGCAGCCACACCAGCCACGATCGGAGAAGCCATGGAAGTGCCATCATAGGCAGCATAGCCATCGCTTTGGATAATGGTGGATTGGATGCCAGAGCCGGGGGCGCTGATATCAATGGGTGCTCCATAATCGGAGAAATCTGCCTTCAGATCGCTGGGACCAGTGGCAGCCACGCAAAGAGCAGCAGTGGCATCGGCAGGATAATCCTGATAGCTGGTGGTGTGCTCAGTATTGGCGTTTCCGGCGGCTGTAACCACCAGGCAACCCAAAGCCGTGGCATAGTTTACGATGCTATTGGGATAAGCTCCGCTTCCGGGACCGCCCCAAGAGGCATTCACGATGTCCGCACCAATCTCGGCGGCATATTTGATCTGATCATAACCGGCGGAAATACCGGTGGAATTGCTGGTGTTGGAAGCTCCTTTGCAGGAAAGAATGGAGACCAGCGGAGAGGTGCCAACCACACCGATGCCGTTGTCACCAACCGCAGCGGCACAACCGGCCACGTGAGTACCGTGGTCGTTATTGGCCCAGTTCTGATAAGGATTGTTATCGTTTGAGAAAAAGTCGTAACCCAAGAGGTCGTCGATCTTGTTTCCGCCTTCACCGGCATCGACTCCGTTGCCGCCGGAGATGGTTCCGGCAGTCCAGTTGATAGTCATCCCGGGAGATTCGGCAGGATTGACCCAGATGTTTCCACGCAGGTCCGGATGATTCCATTTCACCCCGGAATCGGCAATCGCCAGAAGTATGTCATAGCTGCCCAGAGTGTAGTCCCAGGCATCAAAGCTGCGGATACGGTTGTGCACATACTGGTTCACCAGCATGGGGTCGTTTGGCACCCATTTCTCGCGGTTAATGGTCTCAAACTCTGCCCAAAGCAGGTTTGCATCCTTGGCCAAAGCCTCAAGGGCAGCATCCATCATGGCATCGCTATCCAGCTTGATCCGATAGATGTTTTGCAGATATACCCCGTTATCGTTCCAGGTGGGAACTTTCACGTAGGGATGCATATGTTCCAGATCAACGATGCGGTATTGTGCAGCCAGAGCATCAAAAGAGCTCAGGCTGGTCACAACCACGCCGTCTTCAGTTCTAAAATTGATCACTCCGCTATCGTTGCCGACCGCTTCCTTGGAGAAACACGCTATGATTGAGCGTGAATGGAAGAAATCCGGGTCGAAACCGGACGCGGAAAGGATGCCGATACTCAGGATCAGCAAGAGAATAGTAGTCAAGTTCTTCATTCTCACCTCGTTTTTTCCTTTATGTTTTTACTAGATTATCTTGAACCGCATATTAGTCAATAACTTTTGCAAGACTCGTTCCTTAATAGAGGATTAGTTCTTCGCGTTTGGAATATAAGTCGCGGAACTTTCGCCTCAGAAAGGAGTTTGCGTCTTCCTGCAAATCCGGGTCATTTCTGATGATCTCAAAGGCATCCCGGCGAGCCTCAAGCAAGATATCCTGATCTCGGAGAATGCTGGCAAATTTGAATCTGGGCATCCCGGATTGCTCTGTGCCAAAGAATTCTCCGGGACCTCGCAGCTCCAGATCCTTCTCTGCAATCACAAAGCCGTCGTTGGTCTTCACCATGGTATTGAGCCGTTCCCAACCCACTCCGGAGATGGGATCAAAACGGATCAGGAAGCAGTAGGATTGTTCTGCTCCACGCCCCACTCTGCCCCGAAGCTGATGAAGCTGAGCCAGACCAAAGCGCTCCGCATGCATCACCACCATCGCCGAAGCATTGGGCACATCCACGCCCACCTCAATCACCGTGGTGGAAACCAGAATATCTATCTTGCCATCCTTAAAATCCAGCATGATGGCATCTTTTTCTTTGGCAGGCATCTTACCATGCAGGAGAGTGCAACGGAACTGCGGGAAAATCTTCTGCGAAACGTGCTCATAGAGCCTCTGCGCATCCAGCAGATCCATCTTATCCGATTCCTCGATCAGTGGGCAAACGATATAGACCTGCCTGCCTTTGCTCAGCTCCTTGCGCAGATCAGAATAGACCGTGGCAATCTTCTGATCGCTGCGCACAAAGGTCTGAATCTCTTTGCGATTGGGCGGAAGCTCATCCAGAATGCTTAATTCCAGATCGCCATAAACCGTCATGGAAAGCGAGCGCGGAATGGGCGTGGCGGATATATAGAGTAGATCGGGATGCTTGTCTTTACGCGCCAGAGCGGCACGTTGCTCCACCCCAAAACGATGCTGCTCATCCATCACCACCATACCCAGAGCCCGAAACTCCACGTCTTCCTGCAGCAAGGCATGAGTGCCGATAATAAGCTGGATTTCTCCGGAGGCTATAGCGCTTTTAAGCTCGTCCTTGGCTTTATTTTTGCCGCCTTTGAGCAGAGCGATAGTTACATTCATGCCGCTCAGCAGCCGGGAGATATTGTTAAAGTGTTGATCTGCCAGTATCTCCGTGGGTGCCATAAGCGCTGCCTGATAGCCGTTATCGATGGCCAGCAGCATGGCAAAGAGGCTCACGATGGTCTTGCCGCTGCCCACGTCCCCCTGCAGCATCCGGCTCATCTGACGCCCAGAATTCATATCCCCAAAGATCTCCCGGATCACGCGGATCTGAGCACCGGTGAGACGGAAGGGCAGACGTTCCCAGAGCTGGCGTTTGAGCAGTTCTTTATTTTCAAAGACAATGCCATTTTCGGCTGTGTCATGATAGTATTTGTGCCGTGCCCAGAGGATTTGGCTGAAGAAGAGCTCTTCATAGGCAAAGCGTTTGAGCACCGCCTCGCGTTCTTTGGCATCGGAGCCAAAGTGCATCTTTTGCAGAGCTATCCGGCGCGGGGGGTACTTGTGAGCTTCCAGTAGTTCGGAAGGGAGTCGTTCTGTGATACTATCCGCAAAGAGCTCAAAAGCCCGGTAAACCAGATTGCGCATGCCTTTCTGAGTCAGTTTGCCAGAGAGAGGATAAACCGGCAACACGCTGCGGCTCTTCCACCAATCTAGCTCCTCTTCCTCTTCGGAAACAATGAGTTCAAACTCCGGATGGAGCATTTGAAGCTGTCCGTCATGCTCACTGAGAGTGCCGTTCAGCCAGATCAGCCGGGCAGGTTTGAACATAGTCTCGTATTGAGGTGGATAGCGAAACCAAGTGCAGATCAGAGTGGCTTTGCCATCTGAGACGCCCAGATTGAGCAGTTTAATGCCGGTGCGGGTGGTGCGGAAATCCACAAAACTGATCTGAGCAGTGAAAGCCACCACTTCCCCGGGCTTGCAATCGATCAGCGCTGGATGCAGATTGCGGCTGATATAATCCCGCGGGAAATGTTCCATGAGGTCCAGGGGAGTGAAGATACCCAGCCTGTTCAACCAGCGGGCACGCTGATCCCCAACGCCTTTCAGGAACTTGATCGGCATTGTGATCTCGGGCTGGACGGGAGCGCTTTTTTCCATGTTGGTGATATTCTCACGAGGGCGGATATCTGTCAAGAAACGCTCCGTAAACTGGGGGTGAGAGGCTTTCTACCACAGAGGCTGTAGTGGCGGACTCCGATCCGCCATAAATCTTTACTACAATATTATGGAGGCTTTCTACCACAGAGGACACAGAGAAAAGCAAAGGGAAGAAGGATTTACAATGTACGATGTACAATGTACAATGGAGACGCTTCGCGGTCTTGGGCTGGGAAACAGAGCTTTTTTAATTAAAACAGAGGAAAAGAGGAAAAGAGAAATTCACAATAAGTTCAAAAAGAGATGAAAGCCCTGAAGGGGCGATTATCTGATAGCGATGGGCGGCAGCCCGTCGATCATGGGAATAAGCCCACCAGAGACAAGCCCTGAAGGGGCGCAATCTACTCACATAACAAGACAATGGACTGTATGGACGATATGGACTCAGTGCAGACCATGTATTCGGACAGACACGCAGGTCTGCCCCTACAGGCTAATAGTGAAAAGTTAATAGTGAATATAGCTAGGCCGCAGTCTACCAGCTATGCACTTACTGGACTTGTCACTATCATAAAGCGACAAGATGTCGCTTCTACTATCCCAGCTACACATTGACCGGACTTGTCACTCGTCACTTGTCACTTGTCACTATTGAGGGCGGTACGGCGACCGCCTCTACCAAAGCGAAGCAGCGCAGCTCTAATCCCTAGT
>JAZHDE010000260.1:0-10713 GCA_036584515.1 Candidatus Cloacimonadota bacterium
AACATCCCAAAATTGAGGTAAATATGCGTAAAACTATGCTTTTAATGCTCATTCTGCTGGTGCCGGTGTTGATCTGCGCCAATGCAATCCTGGGCACGAGCCTGCAACGCCCCCGCTTTGCAGCCAATATTTTGAAAATTCAGCTTTCCACAGATGCCATTGCGAGAACCAATCTTCCCACCGAATACTATTCCGAAGCTCCGGAATTTGGCATCGAAGAGCTGGATGAACTAACCGCTTCATACGGTAGCCACAAGATACTGAGAGCTCATATCCGTATGAAAGACAGGGCATTCGAACAGAGAACCGGTTTTGATCGCTGGTTTTTGATTATTTATGACCAAGCGCTAGATATCGAAAGCGCATTGAGAGAATTTAAGCTCCAATCCCAATGGATCGAGGAAGCTATCCCTGAATTTTATGCCTATACAACTGCTGTGCCCAATGATACCTATTATGCCAATAACTGGGGACACAACAACACCGCTCAGTTGCCGGTCTATACCGGCGGTAGCCACTCAGGAGCCGGAGTGGGCACTATTGGTTTTGACGTTGATGCCCAGCTTGCCTGGGATCAATCTCAGGGCTATGGCTCCATATCCACAATTATTGCCATCATCGATACCGGAGTCGATACCGCTCATCCTGATCTGCGTTTGACAACAGGATATGACTATGGCGACAACGACGGTAATCCAATGGACGACAGCGCCGATCCCGGCCACGGAACTGCGTGTTCCGGTGTGGCAGCAGGTCGCGCCAACAACGCTCTCGGAGTTACCGGTGTTGCCGGTGGTTGTACAGTGATGCCCTTGAAGATAGCAGATTCTGCCGGAAGCTTGGGTTTTACGGCAATAGAGAATGCGCTTACACACTGCGGAAACAATGGAGTCGATGTAGCCAGTATGAGTTTTGGCGCAGAAGGCGGAACGGCAGAAGGCGACAGCCCTTCCACCGATACAGCACTGGAATACGCCTATAGCCATGGCGTTACCCTCCTGGCAGCCACAGCCAATAGCAATGCTTCAACCATTGCTTACCCCTCCAATCATAACAAAGTGATCTCTGTGGGTGCAGCCAGTCCGACCGGACAACGTAAGAGCACCACATCCTCCGATGGGGAAACCTGGTGGGGCTCGAACTATGGCGTAGCCACCATGAACGATCCTAATGCTGTTGACATAATGGCTCCCACAATCCTCCCTGCCACCGATATCACCGGTGCAGGCGGGTATGATAGCGGGAACTATTCAATGTGGTTCAATGGAACCTCCTGTGCCACACCCTATGCTGCCGGTGTGGCAGCTCTCCTCATCTCCAAAGACCCTTCGCTAACGCCCGCACAGGTACGCACAGCGCTTACCTCTACTGCCACTGATATGACCTTTGATGGCGGTGCAGGCTGGGATCGATACACGGGCTATGGTATGGTCAATGCCAATAACGCCCTGCTATCTCTTGTGCCAGGCATGCCAAGTTGCCAGATCACAGCCCCCGCAAGCGGAAGCGTAATCGATCTGGGTAGCACAGTAACGATTAACGCTACAGCCACAGATAGCGATGGGACTATTATCGACGTCAAGTTTTACATCGACAACGTACTGCAGTTTACGGATAATGCCAGCCCCTATAGCTGGAGCTGGAATACGACAGCATACAGTGGAGGCAACCACCAGATTAAAGTAATTGCCACAGATAACAGCTCAAACACAGCTCAGAGTGAGATCACAGTATTCTTGCTCGCTCCTCCCAATGAAGGTTTTGAGAGCGGTAACTTTGCTGCATATCCCTGGGTAAACAGCTCTTCGATCCCCTGGACTGTCCAAAGTATTGAGAAATTCAGCGGTACTTATGCCGCCAGGAGCGGCGCTATCGCTGAAAATGGCAGCACGGAGATCAGTGTCACGGTAAACGTCACCGAAGCCGGTAATATCAGCTTTTATCAGAAAGTATCTTCAGAGTCAAGCTACGACTTCCTGCGCTTCTTCATCGATGGAGAACAGCAGGCACAGTGGTCTGGAGCCGGAAGCTGGACTCAGCAAAGCTATCCCGTTAATACGGGTGCTCATACCTTTATGTGGAGATTTATAAAAGATAACAGTGTTAGCTCCGGTAGCGATTGTGCCTGGATCGATCATATCATCTTCCCGCCTACCGGAACAGGCTATATGCCACCGGCTATAGAGCTCTCAACTCATGCTCTGGAGAATAGTATGCTGCCAGAAGAACTGGATTCCCAAAGCTTTACCATTGGTAATTCAGGCTCCCGGGATCTAAACTACTCAATGTCACTACAAGAGGTGATCAGGCTGGATAGTGCTGTTAGAACTAGCCGGGATCGTAATATCACAGGCAGTACTCTGGAACTTGATTCCGATTCCTACAATGCCGGCTCCACCGTGGAGTGGACCTTTAGCCTATACAACGGCAGCAGTGATCAAGAATGGCTCAAAGACCTTTACCTCACCTTCCCCGTAGGTGTCACAGTCAATAGTGCTACAAACTTTATTGGCGGTACTGGTGGAGATATGATCCCCAATCTCACCAGCGGAAGCGGGATCACCGTTCATTGGAATGGCACAGATGCCAGCAACTGGGGCGTAGTCCATGACGGAGAGACAGCCACAGCTACACTCAGTGTCACAATTGCACCCGGCACAAGCGGTAATCTATCTCTGCCCTATCAAATCAATGGCGATATATATGGCACTGAGCCGCATACATTGGTAGGAGAACTGGTCCTAAACCAGAACTTTATTCCCCTCGCCTGGCTGGATCTTGAAACCACAGCCGGTACCGTAAGCCCAGGAGCCTCAGATCTGATCAATGTGCTTTATGATAGCTCCAGCCTCAGTCCCGGCACCTACAATGCCAATATATTGGTTGAGAGCAACGATCCCTTGAGTCCTCAGGGAACCGTGAGCGTGCTCTTGGAAGTAATCAGACCCAATGGTGCTCCCGTGATAGATCTTCCGGATAATCTGAGCTTTGGCAGAAACGATCAGTTAACAGAGGATTTCTCGCCCTATATCAGCGATCCCGATAATGACCCCCTTACCCTTAGTTACAGCGGAAACACCAATATCGACATGCAGATCGAAGGTCTGCAGGTAACCTTTAGCTCCCTAGACGGTTGGGTTGGCAGCGAAGTGATCACTTTCACGGTTGATGACGGCCTGCTCGATGCCAGCGATACTATCACCATCGAATTCTCCAATACAGCACCCTGGATCAATCTACCCGAATCAATCAGCTTCGGCAGAAACAGTAGTCAAGACCTCAATTTGGAGCCCTATGGCGGTGATGATGACGGAGATGGGCTGGAACTTACTTTCAGTGGAAACTCCAATATTCTGGTGGAGCTAAACGGACTGATCGCCACCTTCAGTGCACCCAATGGCTGGGTCGGCAGCGAAACCATTACCTTCACGGTCGATGACGGGGTGGATACTTCGAGCGACGCTGTGCTGGTTACTGTCACCAACAGCGCTCCCATCATCAATCTACCCACCGCTTGGTCCTTTGATCAGGACACGATTGGTACGCACGACCTTACAGTTTATGTCAGCGACTCCGAGGGAGACGAGCTGGTCTATAACTATAGCGGAAATACCAATATCGTTCTGGATCTCACTGATGGTATCCTTACGGCTAGTCCGGTGCCGGGATGGTATGGCTCTGAGATCATTACGATCACGGTTTCCGATGGCTATCTGCAAGCCTCAGACACTTGGGAGATTGCGATTGAGCAGGTGATCAGCTCTTTGGATACGCCCATTGTCACGATTAACCTCGTGGCTGGAGACTGCATCCTGGATTGGCAGGACGTACCCAATGCCAGCTACTACATCGTCTATGGTTCGCCCGATCCATATGGAATCTATACTGAGCTGGGACAGAGCTTTGATAGCCAATACCAGTTCATCACGATGCCCGGTATGGCTTTCTTCAAAGTAAAAGCCGTTTACGAAGGTGAAACCAAATAAAAGGTAGAGAACTAATAATCGAAAAACCCCCGGGAACACCAACCCGGGGGTTTTCTCAATCCTCTGTTCCCATTGTAACGCTTTATTACGCGTTCCAGATTGAACTCCAATTCTCCCTCCTTTGACACGGCCCAAAACACCCATTTCATACCCATATGACACGCATGAGTTTAGATGGGTGTCCTAATGGTGAGAAGTGAGAAGTGAGAAGTTAGAAGGTTTTTGGAGATGGCTTCAGGAATCCAGACCGGGAGAAATATCGCTTGACTTAGAGTCGCCTTCACGCAAGCTTGCTTGGAGATCTATCTACTTGTGATAAATAGTTTAAGAGGAAGAAATGAAAAGACTTAGAGTTTTGTGGCTGATCCTGCTGCTGTCTGTGACCGGCCTGCTTTCTGCGGAGCCGCTGATGGAATTTTACGATTCCCTCTATGTGGCGCAGGATGTGGAAAGTGTGCGTCTGGCCTATGGCAACTTGATTGATCATCCCGATATACCGGTGAATGATATTGCCGAAGCCACTTCGGTGCTATCCGGATTCAATGCCAATCTGGTGAGTGAATACCTGCAAGATCGCTACATGAGAGAACCGGGGTCTTTTAACGTGACTGCCGCCTGGATCTGCAATCAGGCCGATGGCAATCTTGCCACCCGTGCTGCCCGCAAGCTGATAATGCTGAACCGTAGTAAAGCGGATGCTTACAAGCTTCTGGTGATGGCGCATCTGCACCGGATGCCCTCTCCGGAGGATTCCACTGCCTGGGAGAGCTTTAAACAGGATCTGGTGGGTGATACTGCCTATTTCAGACGGTTTGCGGAGCTTGCCACCGAGGATGTGATGGTTCATTATGGCCTGATGCTCAATGCTATGGCCAGAGGCGATCTACAGAGTGCTTATGCCTCTCTGGACGGCATCCTGAACCTGCGCGGGATCCTCAGCGAAGAGCTGGATATCGATAAACTGGTGCTCGATCCTGCCTACTGCAGCCTGATCCAACGCTACATAATGCGAGTGGAAGCAGCTTTTGGAGACCTTTCGGATATCGAGCCGATCTTCAATATGGCAGTCAGTCTTGCCACCCATTATGTGACTCAGGAAGATTGGCAGGGACTGCTGACAACCTTTGAGGAGGAAGGGCCGTTTTGGGAGCTTGGCATGGTGATGATCGGGCTGCTCAAGGGACACCAAGCCAATAACGAACTGGAGAGTTCCTATAATATTCTGGCACAGAGAGGTGTGGACACTGCGGTGGAGATTATCTCCTGGTGGAGAGCTGCTTACCCGGAACTGGGAGTAGAAGAATTTATGGCAGCTTTGCAGGATGCCAAACCGGACGATAGTCTGGTCCAAGCCCTGATGCTGGAATCCTCCGATGATCCTCAGCTCAAGGTTATCGAAGCCAAGCGCTACATTCAGCGTGATCCGGAAGGAACCTATGGTTACAAAGCTATGCTGCAGGCTTATACGGAAATCTTCATGAACCAGCCTTTCAATCCGGAGTCGGATGAGCCGGTCTCAAGAGCTTTTGTGGAAGATTTGGAGCTCCTTAGAAGCCTAGCCAGGCAGAAACCCGAAGAGGCTTTGAATTTGCTTTTGGAGATGCTGGAAACATATTATTATGGTGCCAGCCTGAATAATATTGTCAATACTGTGGCACTGCTACCGGAGTATCTGGAAGAAGCTTCCGTGCAGTATCTGATGGTCAATGCCCAGTTCAATTTGCAAAACTACGATGCAGTGCTGCCGCTTCTGGAAAGCATGTACCACCAAGGGACTCTGAGCCTGGATGATCTTGAAACTTTGGAAAGCCAGGAGAATCCCATCTGCAGTCACCCGGGGTGGCAGGCTCTGATTGATACAATCAGGGCAGAAGCCACCGAACAGATTAGTAACGACGAAGGAGAGAACAATGAATAAAAGATTTCTAATCATCCCAATGCTCCTGCTCTTGGGGCTGGGTCTCTTACAGGCTCAATTTGCCCAAAGCTTGTTTTTCTCAGAATACGTAGAAGGCTCATCCAATAACAAAGCCATAGAGATTTTTAACGGTACCGGCGTAACGGTGGATTTGAGCACGGTGACGGTGAAGTTGGGCTCCAATGGTGGAACCTGGTCTGCCACCAACATCATCACCCTGAGCGGAAGCCTGGCGCATGGAGAGGTCTATGTGATTGCCAATGCCGGGGCAAATGCCGCTATCCTGGCTCAATCGGATGTCACTTCCACTGTGACATATTTCAATGGTGACGATGCTCTGGGTCTGTTTGTGGGCGAGACTATGGTGGACGTCTTTGGTGTTTATCAGAGCGATCCCGGAACTGCCTGGCCTGTGGCTGGGGTTGCCGATGCCACTCTGAATCATACTCTGGTGCGGAAACCGCAGGTTGTGAGCGGAGTGACGGATTGGGTGGTTTCTGCCGGAACCAATGTGGACGATTCCCAGTGGATAGTGCAGTCTCAGGACTATGTGGATGATTTGGGGATGCATACCTTTACACCCGGTGGGGGAGATCAGACGGCTACACCGGTGATCACACCCGGAACCGGAGTCTATACCACGCCACAAAGCGTAAGTATCACCTGTTCCACAGCAGGTGCCACAATCTATTATACCACAGATGGCAATAATCCTACGCAGACTTCCAGCGTTTTCAGCGCTCCGATTTCTGTGACCGGTAATACTACTATCAAAGCCATGGCAGTGGCGCCTGCAATGGATCCCAGCTATATCGCAACGGCGGTATATACCTATCCCGTGGTGCTGCCCACGGTTCTGGCTCTGAGGCAGGCTGCTGCGGATAACACAACGATTTATCAGCTCAGTGCCGAGGTCTATCTTTCCTTCCAGCAAACCTTCCGGAATCAGAAGTATTTTCAGGATGATCAGGCCGGTTTCCTGGTGGATGACCTGGCTGGTGTGATCACGACTCCGCTCAATGTGGGCGATGGCGTTGAAGGCTTGGTGGGAAAACTAAGCGAGTATGGCGGGATGCTCCAATTCATTCCCACTTCCAATACTTTTGATGTGACTTCCACGGAGAATCCCATCATTCCGGTTCAGATTAGTTACACGGATTTGATCGATAATTTCGATCTCTACGAGAGCCGGGTGGTCAAGGTGATGAACGTGAGTTTCAGTGATGCCACGGGCAATTTTGCCAATGGTATTACCTATCCCAGCTTCGATGATAACGACGATTTCCCTATCCGAACCACCTTCTACGATGTGGATTATATTGGCAGTCCTGTGCCCACCTCACCCAGACACATCAGTGGCATTCCCAATTCCAGAACGGATGGTGCTTTCTTCACTCCCCGCAGCCTGGCAGATTTTGAGCTGCCGGCGGGAGATGTGGCAACTCCGCTTTTCAGCCCGGCCGGTGGCTTGTATTTCAGCCCGCAGACCGTGACTATCAGCACCACAACTGCCGGAGCCAGTATCTATTACACTATAGATGGCAGCACTCCCAGCAGCGCTTCAACCCTCTATTCTGCACCCATCACGATTAGCACCACCACTACTTTGAAGGCGATAGCCACTCTGGGAACTCAGCTTTCAGGAGTTAACACGGCTGTCTATAGCTTCCCCTTGCAGGTGAGCAGTCTTTCGCAACTTGCCGAGCTTCCCGTGGGCGATACTGTTTATCAGGTGACGGGAGACGTCAATCTGACTTATCAACAGAGCTACAGACACCAGAAATTTGTCCAGGATCCCGCCAATGATGCCAATTCCCGGGGAATCATGATAGATGATTTTAACGGTGTGATCACCACAACCTACAACGTTGGCGATCTGATCACAGGACTCACTGGTAGAATCGGAGAGTATGGTGGTCAGCGTCAGTTTGTTCCAGTTGCTGATCCCGGGCCTGCCACAGGGTTTCAGGTGCCCACAGCTTATCCGGTCAGTATAGCCGATTTGGCTATTTGGATCACCAATCCGGAAGCCGGAAACAATCTTCCTGCCAGGCTCTTGAGAATCTATCCTGCCAGCTTTGTGGATCCTGCAGGAAACTTTGCCACAGGCCAAGTTTATGCTCTCACCGATCAGGATGAAGCAACAGTCAATTTCCGCACTTCCTTCTATGATGCGGATTACATCGGCAGTCCTATCCCAACAGGCGCGGGCGTCTTCACCGGGATAGTCAATTTGTATTCCGGAGAGTATTATTTTACAGCCAGAAGTGCTGCTGATCTGCTGTTCTATTCAGCACCAATAGATTTTGCTGCTTCTTATGTGCCGCCTACCTCCGTGGAGATGAGCTGGAGCTGGCCTGGAGAAGTGCCGGATTATGTTACGGGTTACTACGTCTATCGCAATGGAATTCCCTATCAATGGTTTTCTGAGCCGCTGACTCTTAGCTATACAGATTTGAACATTGTGATCGGGAATACCTATGAGTACCAAATCTATGCCCAATGCAATGGCAGCTATCTGATCGCCGGGGGATCTGCAGTCGTGACTGCTACGGATTCCGATGATCCCTCTGCACCCATTCTGGAGACTGCCCTCCTGGGTAACTATCCCAATCCCTTTAATCCCAGCACTACACTCTCGTTCAGCTTGGTAGAAACCTCACCGGTGGAACTGGTGATCTTCAATGCCCGGGGTCAGAGAGTACGCAGCTTGGTGAATAGAACCCTGAGCTCAGGTATGCACTCTGTGGTCTGGGACGGCAGGGATGAGCAAGGACAGAGCGCTTCCAGCGGCATCTATTTCTACCGCATGCATACCGGGAAGTATAGCTCCACCCGCAAGATGATAATGATGAAATAACTTTGGTCTGCCAATCTCCGAATTGGCAGAAAGACAGAAATTGGTCTGCCAATCTCCGAATTGGCAGAAACATGACATAAGATTTATGGAGTAAAGTATGAGTGGATTAAAACGCGTCGGTCTCTTCCTGCTGACCAACTTCCTGGTGATCATGACGCTTTCGGTGATCATCTCAATCTCAGGAATCAGGTTACAGAATTACACCGGTTTACTGGTGATGTGTGCCGTCTTTGGCTTTGCCGGCTCGCTGATTTCGCTGTTGCTCAGTAAAACAATTGCCAAGGCTTCCTACAAGATTCAGATAATCAACCCGCAAAACGCGAGTGGAAGAGTACTTGATCTGTATAAAGCCATTCATCAGATGTCGCAGCAATTGGGATTCAGAACTCCCGAGGTGGGCATCTATCCTTCAGCGGAGGTCAATGCCTTTGCCACTGGCGCCAGCGCCAATAAAGCCTTGGTGGCATTTTCCCAGGGGATTGTGGACCGGCTTGATGATGATGAACTGGCGGCTGTCGCAGGGCATGAACTGAGCCACATCGGCAACGGCGATATGATCACAATGACGCTGTTGACGGGAGTAGCCAATACCTTCGTGATGTTCTTTGCCCGCGTTTTGGCCTCAGTGATCGCCAATTCAGGACGTGACGACCGAGGCGGGGGCATGGGCTATTTTGGCTACTTCATTATTGTAATGCTTCTGGAGAACGTGATGATGCTGCTGGCCTATATTCCGATCTCGGCTTTCTCTCGTTGGAGAGAATATGGTGCGGATGCCGGCGCTGCGGACTTGGTGGGAGCCGGTTCCATGATCAATGCTCTGGCCAAGATAGATCGGAATTATGTGAAGAACACCAAGAAAGACAGCTTTGCCATGGCCAAGATCGAGAATCGTCACATGGTCTCGCTCTTCAGCACTCATCCCAGCATAGAAGCTCGGATCAAACGACTACAGGCCAGAATGTGAAAGAGCTTACCGGTCTCTTGGTAGAAAAGCTGGCTCTGCATGGATATGGGATAGCTCATGCCATCGGGAAAACCATCTTTATTCCAAACACTGCCCCGGGCGACAGGGTGGATGTGGTGCTCACAGAGCAACGCAAGGATATTGCCTTTGCCACAGTGAAACGCTTTCAAAAGCGAGCTCCGGGCCTGCAGGAACCGGGTTGTGAAGTATTTGGTGGCAAGGATTCCTGTGGTGGCTGCGACTGGCTGATGGCTCCCTACAAGCTGCAACTGGAGTGGAAAGATGCTCTGATCCATTCTGTGTTTGATAGCTTTATCGATCCCACATTGATCCGCAGTATCAAGGCTTCACCCCAGGAGAGGTTCTACCGGAACAAGGCTTTCTTCCCAGTTAGCTCTGCCAAAGGACGTCTCTATTATGGCATGTATCAGAGCTGGACTCATAACGTTATCCCGCACAAGCAGTGTCAGATACAAATGCCAGTCTTCGACCGGATTACCCAGCGGGTGATAGAACTGGCGCAGAAGGCGGGAACTCAGGCTTATCAGGAACAAAAACATGCCGGAAACCTGAGGCAGATCGGGATGCGCAGTTCAGCCGATGGTTCTCAGATTGTGGTGGTTATCGTTACAAAGAGTGCGCGACTGCCTTTTACCCAGCTTTTGGTGAAGAACCTTACGCATGAGTTTCCGCAGATAGCGGGAATAGTTCAGAATATCCAGCGCGATCGCAGCAACATAATCTTGGGTAAGGACGACCGCTTACTCTGGGGCGTGCCTTACATCTCGGAAAAGATACTGGGACAGAGCTTCAGAGTGCATTACCGCAGCTTTTTGCAGGTCAATCCCGGCACTTCAGCTTTGATTTTGCAGGATATGAAGAATCTGGTCAAGGCTAAGGACCGGGTGCTGGATGCCTATAGCGGGATTGGCACAATAGGTCTTTCCTTGGCGGATCGGGCAGCAAAGCTCTGCCTGATCGA
>JAZHDE010000261.1:0-10683 GCA_036584515.1 Candidatus Cloacimonadota bacterium
GATCCGTCATCCTGACGGGTCAATTCTTTAAAGCGACAAGATGTCGCTTCCACTATGGCTTCCACTATGGCTGCCACTTAGCTCAGCCCTCTTAGGTTATGGTTTCTGATGTATTGAACAATGTGCATATACTGCTCTTCACTTCTAACGATATGATCAAAGTACTCTTTTTGCCAGAACTGACCCTTTCTTCCAGACTGCTTGTTTATTTCCTTGGCAGTATAAGACTTGATGGAACGCATGATATCAGAAAGCTCATTATCCTTTATAGGTTCAATCAGAAGATGAACGTGGTTTGCGGCAACAGCATATTCCCAGATATGATATCTCTGATCCTGAAAATAAGCCAAGGATTGGATCATGATATCTTTGGTTGATGGATTAGCAAGCATACACTCTCCATATCCACTATCAAGCCAGCGCTCCATTCTGTTTGAGAAAAGCTTGTGATACTCATCAATCTGTTCATCTGATCTTGGCTCAGGATTCTTTTCCAGCCATTGATCACGTTCTAGGAGCCACTGATCAAGCTTGATCTGAGGAATGGAATCAGCAGTTCTAAAAGTAACGAAGTAGCAGACGAAACCCTGTCTCCAGTGTGGAAGGTTGCCTTGGTGCTTATCTATAGATGCGTCTTTGGCCAAGAAGTTCATACTAATGCTCTGGTTTTGAGGTCTTAGCTGTTTGGGGTGGCAGAGTGGATGTGTCAAGAGTGGATCCGTCATCTTGAGGGGTTGGGATAGTGGATCCGTCATCCTGACGGGTCATTTCCTTAAAGCGACAAGATGTCGCTTCCACTATATCTACCACTATATCTACCACTATGTCTTCCACTATGTCTTGCTTTTTAGCTTCAGATCCAAGATTAAGGTAATGCACTGGAGGATAGTCTTGGACTGGGATGGGGATGTAGGTGTCCTCGCCCAGATCAGAGATATGCCCAAAGACAGGTAGATCAATCATAGATTCATTCTGTACTATGCTTTGATAGTTGAAGTCTCTTCGCTTGATCCTGCTATTGCTAATGAAAGACCATTCTGGGATTACGATGGGTGTTGGGTTGTCCCCTTCGGTCATCATACTGAGAGCATTACCATGAATGATATTGCATACAAGAATAACATTTACAGATTCACGGCATCTATCATCGGTCTCATTCTTGAATAGTCGAAGGTATTCTTTCTCAAAGATTCCAAAGAGTCTATCCCTACAGTGTAGCACGTTTTCTTCTTGAATGTCTATCCCATATATGCTGGAAACTGCCAAGATTGCATTTCTTTCGTACTCCACTTTGCTTTTAGCATAACGGTTCTCCACTACTGATAGCTTCCGCCTCAGTATCTCTGCCAGGAAGTTTCCTGTCCCACAGGCAGGCTCTAAGAATCTGGAATCAATTCGTTCTGTCTCTTGCTTAACCAGATCCAGCATTGCATCAACTTCTCTTATCCCAGTAAAAACCTCGCCAAAAGCGGCAACTCTGTCTTTGGATATGATGTGTTTATCCATTGAACAATAATCTCCTTTAGAACAGGTTGGCGCGTTTAAAATCAGCGGTTCTTTCGGAGCGCTTGCTCCGTCTAGATCCCTGTGTTTTGTCCATGTATAAAATGTTTGCGAAGCCGATCAAATACGACATCTCGATGGTATCCCTCAGTCGTTAAATTATGATACTTGAAGATTTGTGAGCATTGTTTTTTGTCAATGGCAATTTTGGTTTATGGGTTTACAGCGGAGGGGTGATAGTCTCACTGAGTGAAAGAAGTGGATTGTTCATGTGTGGATGCGACAAGGGTGGATCCGTCATCTTGAGGGGTTGGGATTGTGGATATGTCAATAGTAGATCCGTCATCCTGACGGGTCAATTCTTTAAAGCGACAAGATGTCGCTTCTACTATGAGGGGTCAATTCCTTAAAGCGACAAGATGTCGCTTCTACTATAGCTTCTACTTTGAGGGGTCAATTCCTTAAAGCGACAAGATGTCGCTTCCACTATAGCTTCTACTATGAGGGGTCAATTCCTTAAAGCGACAAGATGTCGCTTCCACTATAGCTTCCACTATAACTTCGACATGGCTTACATCATTATTGACCCAGCGGAGAAATTCTTCCAGGATTGTAGCAGTATATTGGTCAGATAGTTATGCACTTGCGGAAAAGATTCCACACAAAAGTGTCCCTGTTTTAGCAATACCGTCCCTCGTAAAGAGGTAAGGGGTAGTCTCACGATGTACGATTAATGTGATGACCCCGATAGATCTTTCAAACCGTGTATAGAGTGTTTTAGAATGCGTGAAATACAATGTGCGATATACAATAACGTGGTGATCGGAATTGTGACGGGACGTGTTGGCGTGGGGACGTGGAGTTGCGCTGCCACAAATAAAGCCAATAAGGCGAGTAAAAGGCCGTAGCCGGTTCCTCGCCTTATCGGCGTGTTTCATCACAGTATCCCGGTGAGTAAGGATACAGATATTATTCTAACGAAGTGAGTGCAGAATTCCTAAAGCTTGTGTACCAGCATGTTCTCCACCGGCTCGGTCTCGTTGTCCCAAAACCAGAAGCCCAGCTCTTTCAGCCGGGGAAGTTCCGCTTTTTGTGAGATTGGCAGAGTGATGGAGAGGGGGTATCGATGGCCAAAGAAATATTGCAGATAGGGCAGCTCGGCTTGCAGATCCTCCACCGGAGGGCTGAGCAAAGTGACCGACTTGCTCCCTGCCTTATTGATCAGATAAAGAGCTTGCGGACTTCTGAAGACAATGGCATTCCCGCGGATAAAATTTAGGCTATCGGGGCAATTGTGCACCATCTGCCAGCCGATCGGGATGTAGTCCAGATAGAGCTCAAAGATGGACATGTCATAGTCCTTCAGGAGCTCTGAAGCTCGCATTTTATAGCAACCCTTGCGTTCCAGATTGAAATAGGATTGCACCTGCTTGAAGCCCAGCTTGGAGGTCATCCGAAGGCTTTCCGTATTCCGATAGTAAGTGCAAAACTCAAACCTGCGCCCACGATCCTTATCCTGGAGGCGGTAGCAGAACTTCATGATATAGTCGTTCAGGAGAGTTCCCACACCTTTGCTTTGATAACGTCTGTGAACTCTCAGGCCTTCTATCCAGATCACCTTGTCCGGAAACTGGCTCAACTTGATGCAGCCGATAACTTTCCCCTGATATTCGGCTACGAAGAACCAACGTTCTTTAATCCAGCGATCAATGATCTGGGGAAGATAATCCGAACCGTGCCAGATCGTCTTGGCTATTTCCAGCAGATCTGCTTTATCAGCCTGTCTGGCAAGCCTGATAATACAATTACTGATTCTAAACATAATCGTCTTCTCCCTGTGTTTCGCAAAACTTTCAAATCTCGAAAAGCTGTCAACTGATTTCCGGATATTTGGTGATTTTTCTCAGATCGGGTAAGATATCGGATTAGATGCTTGCGATTGTGGCATATAGTGCCAGATTGACATTGACAAAAATCCCTAGCCGAAGATAATAGCCTGTTCACTACAGACAAGGAGTTTAAGATGCATAATACATATATTCTCAGAGGAGGCACGATTCTGAGCTTTGATCCTCAGAATCCGGTGCTGCAGGACCAGGCGATTCTGATCGCAGACGGCAGGATCCTGCAGATCGCCCCGGAAGCGGAGTTCTCGCTGCTTCAGGCAGAACGGATCGATGCCACAGACAAGATCATTATGCCCGGCCTGATCAATGCTCATCACCATTTCTATTCCAGCCTGGTAACCGGATTGGGCAAGGCCGCTCCTTCTGCAGATTTTAACCAAGTGCTGGAAAACCTCTGGTGGCGCTTGGACAAGAAATTACTCGAAGAAGATAACTACATGAGCGCAATGGTCTCGCTGCTGACGGCTATCCGCAAAGGCACCACAACGATCATCGATCACCACGCCTCTCCCTTTGCCATCAGCGGTTCTCTGGCCCAGATAGCTAAAGCCGTGAAAGAAACCGGCCTCAGAGCCAGCTTGTGCTATGAGGTTTCGGATCGGGACGGAGAAGCCAAGGCCGCCGAAGGTATTGCAGAAAATGCAGATTGGATCAGAGAATGCCAGGCAGAGAACGATCCTTTCCTCAAGGGACTCTTTGGCATGCACGCAGCCTTTACTCTGAGCGACAAAAGCCTGGAAACCATCGCCACGCTGGTGCAGGAACTGGATTGCGGCACCCACATCCACGCCGCGGAAGCTGATTCCGACCAGCTGTATAATCTGGAGCATTATGGCAAGCGCGTGGTGCAGAGACTGGATGGCTTTGGGCTGATCAACTCTCAGAGCATTCTGGCGCATGGAGTCTATCTGGATGAGGCTGAGCTGGAGATTGTGGCAGCCCGGAAAGCCGCGATTGTGACCAATCCTCAGAGCAATCTGAATAATGCCGTGGGAATTGCCGATCTGGTGAAGATGAAGCAAAAAGGCGTGATGGTGGGCCTGGGAACAGATGCCATGACGGTCAATATGCTGGAAGAATTGCGGGTGGCAATGTGGGCTCAGCATCTGAAGCAAAATAACCCCACTGCTGCCTTTATGGAAGTGGCTTCCACGCTGCTGTTCAATAATCCCACCATAGCCGCCAAATACTGGAAGATGCCCATCGGACGCCTGATTCAAGGAGCTCCGGCCGATCTGATCCTGGTGGATTATGATCCGCACACCCCGCTCAACGAGGAAACCTGGGTGGGGCATGTGATCTATGGCATCTCACAGGTTGCTGTGGATAGCACCATGGTGGCAGGACGCTTCCTGATGTGGAACCGTGAATTGCTCTTGGATATCGATGAAGCGGAAATCAAGGCCAAAAGCCGTGAACTGGCAGGCAAACTCTGGGATAGATTTTAGGAGATAAACATGATCAAGAAGATTAACGAGCTTAGTAAGAAATATGAGCAGGATACTGCCAACTTTCTGATGGATATGATCCGCATTCCCGCTTTCTCCACCAAGGAAAAGGACGTGATCTATAGGATAAAGGCCGAGATGGAAAAGCAGGGCTTTGATGAGGTGAGAATAGACGGTCTGGGCAATGTGATCGGCAGGATCGGCTCTGGCCCCCGCGTGATCGCCTTTGATGCCCATATCGACACCGTGTATCCCGGCGATCTTTCGCTCTGGGATTTTGGTCCCTTTGATGCTCATCTCAAAGACGGCAAGGTCTGGGGACGAGGTAGTGTGGATCAGGAAGGCGGAATGGCTTCCATGGTGACGGCTGGACGCATCATCAAAGAACTGGGTCTGGAAAAGGATTTTACCCTCTATTTCACCGGAACCGTGATGGAAGAGGATTGTGACGGCCTGTGCTGGCAATATCTGATCAAAGAAGAGCAGATCAAGCCGGAACTGGTGGTGATCACCGAGCCTACCAATATGAATATCTACCGGGGACACCGGGGACGCATGGAGATCGAAGTGCACGTCAAAGGTCTTTCCTGCCATGGCTCTGCTCCGGAACGCGGAGATAATGCCATCTACCGGATCAGCCGGATTGCTCTGGAGATCGAAAAGCTGCACGAACGTCTGATGACGGATCCCTTTTTGGGCAAAGGCAGCATCTGTGTGACGGAAGTATATTTCACCGGTCCTTCACAGTGCGCTGTGCCGGATAGTGCCTATATACATCTGGATCGCCGGCTCACCTGGGGCGAAACCAAGGAATCTGCTCTGGCCGAAGTGCGCGAAGCCTGTCTGCTGGCAGGACAATCCGAGGCTGAGATCAGGGTTCCGCTCTATGAAGAAGCGGCTTTCACCGGGCTGGTCTATCCCACCGAGAAGTATTTCCCCACCTGGGTCACTCCCGAGGATCACTTTGGTGTGGTGGCAGGTGCAAAGATCTATAAAGAGCTCTTTGGCAAAGAAGCCTTGGTGGATAAGTGGACCTTCAGCACAAACGGGGTGGCAATTGCCGGTATGCACAAGATCCCCTGCATCGGCCTCGGACCCGGTAATGAGATATATGCTCATGCTCCCAATGAAGCCTGCCCCATCGAGCATCTCAGCGGTGCTGCAGCCTTCTACGCAGGGCTGATCTATCAGCTTTCGCTCTAGGATTATATGAAACGACGTCTGCATTTTAGTCACTGGCAATGCACAAGCTGCGGCAAGAGATATGCCCGGGACGAGGTGGCTTACCTCTGTCCCACCTGCAGTATAGACTACCGGCCCGGGATGCCGTTGGTCGGAGTCTTGGAAGCCTGGCTGGATTATCCGGCTCTGGCTCAGGAATTGGATTTTGCTGAGTATCGTAAACTGTCTCTAAAGGATTTTGTGCAGCGCTTCAGCGTGCTGGAAAACCGGCACTTTCCTCCGCTCCCGGTGGGTGAGACGCCTTTCTTTCCGGTGCGGAGACTTGTGGAGGGCATGACAAACCTGTGGATCAAGAACGATAGCCTGCTGCCCAGCGGTTCTTTCAAGGATAGAGCCTCGGTGTTGATGGTGGCAGAAGCCCGGCGGCTGGGGATTTCTAAAATTGCCTGTGCTTCGACCGGGAATGCAGCTTCGTCTCTGGCAGCGCTCTGTGCTTCCTGCGGAATACAAGCGGTGATCTTCGCTCCTGCTTCGGCACCTCAAGCCAAGCTGATCCAGATCAAAGCACATGGCGCGGAACTGCACGAGGTGGATGGAACTTATGACGATGCCTTCAAAGCCGCTTTGGAATATAGTGCTGCTGAGGGTTGTCTGAACCGCAATACTGCCTATCATCCGCTCACCATTGAAGGCAAGAAGAGCTCCGGTTTGGAGATCTTTTGGCAAAACGGCTTTAAGGTGCCGGATTGGATCGTGGTGCCGGTGGGTGATGGAGTGATTCTGGCAGGGATACACAAAGCCTTTGCCGATCTGAAGCGTACCGGGCTGATCGATAAGCTTCCCCGGCTGCTGGCTGTGCAGGCAGAGAGTTCTGATGCTATCACGTCCTACTGGGAAAGTGGTGCTTACAAAGACGCCAAAGCTCCTGCGACAGTGGCGGATTCCATCTCTGTGAAGACCCCTTCCAATGCGCATTGGGCAGTGCGGGCTCTCAAAGAAAGCGGGGGAGCAGCCATCCGGGTAACTGATACAGCCATCGCTGAGGCTCAGCTTCTGCTGGCTTCGCGCAGTGGAGTCTTTGCCGAGCCTTCTTCTGCTGCTACTCTGGCGGGGCTGGAACAAGCTCTTTCTGCCGGAATAATCAAGCCGGAAGAACAGGTGGTGCTGCTGATCACCGGGCACGGGCTAAAGGATACAGCCAGTTTTAAGGTCTAGAAAATGGATATAGATTCTGTAGTGATTCCGCCTCTTTACGACTTCCATGTGCATGTGGGGGAACGGATCGGAGGCTACCGCTTGCGGGATAGTTTCATGGATCTGAACCAGGTGCCGGGTCTGGCGGGGATTGGTGCTTTTGTGACAGAGGAAGCTGGATTTGCTCTGGGTGACAAGCTGCAGGAGATGCGCCGGGCTGCCGTGGAGTTTGAGAGCAAAGTCTTTTGGCATCTGACTCCCCTGCAAACCGGAGTGGAGGAACTGCGCAGTCTGCTGGCACCGGATACTGATCTTAAGTTTTATACTACCTACAAAGCTGCCGGGCTTTACCGCAGTTATGAGGAGATCGAGCGCTGGATGCAAGACCTGAGCGATCTCAAGCCCAGAATGCTGCTGCATTGCGAGGATAATGAGACCATCGAGACAGAATCAGACCGACATCCCTTTCACAAGCCGCACGACCACTATCTGCGGCGTCCGGAACTTGCTGAAAACAAGGCAGTGGAGAGAGTGCTGGACCTGGCAATCAAGCATCTCTATCCGGTGCATATTGTGCACGTCTCTTCGCCGCGTTCTGCTCTGCTCATCCACGAGGCCAGAACTCATAATCCCTTTATCACCTGCGAGACAGCACCGCATTATCTGCTTTATAACGAAGATCGTTTGATTGGCAAGGATGCCCATCGCTGGATCTGTTCTCCGCCTTTCCGGAGTGAGAAATCCCGGGGGGAACTGGTGGAACTGCTCCAGGATGGCTGTTTTGATCTAATCGCGACGGATCATTGTGCCTTTAGTCTGGAGGATAAAGATCGGTTCAAAGATAGTCCGGAAAAGGTTCCTTGTGGGATAGCCGGCTTGGAATGCTTTTGGGACGGTTTGTATGATGGCTTGGTGAAGACGGGAAAGATTGGCCATGATGAGCTGGTAAGCCTCGTTTCTGTCAAACCAGCAGTGATGATGAACATGCTATGAAGAGGAATATTCGATGAAGATATGCAAGTATGTAGCTTTACTTTGTATTTTGGTATTAATGACGGCCTGTGCAGTGTTAGATACGACTAATTTCGATACTGCCAGGTCCTTGGGAGATAATCGTTACGAATGGATGATCGGATATGGCAAAGCCATTGATATGAACCGGATGGTCTATACTCCCTATGAAGATGATGAAACATTCAATGGAGTTCAGGCTCAGAATGATCACATGGTGAATGTGCGCTATAACAGAGGTTTATCCGCATCTACGGATTTGCAGTTCAGCACTACCTTACCGACAACTTTTAGTGCAAAAGTAGCTTTTAAAAAGAGGTTGAACGCTGAAGATCAAAAAGTAATGCTGGCAGTAAAACCGGCAGTGTTCTTTGCCACAGGCTCAAAACCAAGAATGATTAATCTCTGGGGTGATGAAACAGACCCCGGTGAAGACTGGACTTATGCCAATCTGGGTGGAGAGATCAGCCTGTACATAACTCTGAGTCACGAGTTTTTGACTAATACTTCCGGTGCTAATACTGATAAACCGCGGATTTCAATGACCCTGGCGCCGAAGCTAATGTTTAGCAGTTTGAGTTATAAAAGGGCTACAGATGAAGATCCCATTGATCGGGGGACTTATCGCAGCCTTATTCCTGTCGTATCAGTTACTCCTGAGCTTAGATGGAGGGGGATATCTCTTAGACCTGAGCTTACCGGCTATATGGTCAAGGTCAAGAATGGGAAGACTACCCTTTTAGGTAGCGTCAACTTTGGGATTGCAATGGAGTATGGGAAATAAGGTCGTGGATCTAAACAAATGAAAAAAAACTACTTACTTATATCATCCTCTCTTTTTATGCTTTTTGTTCTCAGCGCTTGTGCCACCATCGATGGAAGCCTCTTGGAAACTGCTGAGACTTTGCCCAAGGGTAAGGTTCGGGTTACTGGCTACACTTCCAGTGTGCTGATGGTGCACAGCTTTTTCTCGGATTATCTGTACGATCCCGCCAATCCCGATCAGGAAGAAGGCGATGGAACTATCTCCACCCCCGGCCTGAAACTGAACTATGGTTTAACGGAGAACACAGATCTGGTCTTCAGCACCAATCTCTCCAACCCTTTGAATAATGCCAGATTGGGATTGAAGTACGCACTGAACGAGCCGGGTGAGACCTTTCGCATTGCCCTTATGCCCTCGGTGTATTATGGCAATGGCGAGGATGCCATGGATAGCGATGTCGGCGGAACCAGTAATGAGAGAATGGATTACCGGGTACTGGGGGCAGAGCTTCCTCTCTTAGTTACCTATCGAACAGAGAATGCCTTTGCCGTGACCTTAAGCCCCAGAATCGCCTACAATAAGTTCTACTACCGCCGGGCAGGAGAAAACCTGGACTGGGATATCTACGAGAGTTATGTAGCAGGACTGGTGGCTTCTCCCAGCTTAAGATTTGGCATAGTCACGATCACCGCTCCTGAACTGGGTGTATATTTCTACCCAGTGAAAGAGGAAGATTATCACGTTCAACCCACCCTAACATTTGGGGTGGGAATGGAGTTTTGATGCAAAAAGTCTTTCGCAACGATGCCCGTGCCAAGGTGACAGGCATCGCCAAGTACACAGACGATTACACTCTGCCGGGCCTGCTACACGCAGCTCCGGTCTATCCCAATTGTGCCTCTGCCCGCATCCTGAAGATCGATCCTGCTCCGGCTCTGGCTCTACAAGGAGTGGTCGCTGTCTTCACCGCCCAGGATATCCCCGGCTCCATCAAGTTTGGCCAGATTATCCGGGATTACCCCACTCTGGCACACAAGACAGTGCGCACCACCGGGGACGTTCTCGCCCTGGTCGTGGCAGAAAGCCGGGAGCTGGCCATTAAGGCAGCCAAACTGGTGAGAGTGGAGCTGGAGATGCGTCCTGCTCTCCTGGATCCCGAGGAAGCCCTCAAAGAAAGCGCTCCCCTGATCAATCCGGAGCATGGCTCCAATATCTGCAACCTGCATCATGTCCGCACCGGAGACATCCAAAAAGGCGAAGAGGCCTCTGATCTGATCCTGGAAGAAACCTTCACCACTGATCGCATCGAGCACGCCTACATGGAGCCGGAAGGTTCTCTGTGCCACCTCAGGCCCGATGGTGTGATGGAAGTGATCGGCTCCATGCAGCATCCTTTCTCCACCCGGCGTTTTGTAGCTTCCACACTGGGCTTAATGCTCTCCGAGGTGGAGGTGAAGACCGTTCCCATGGGTGGAGGTTTTGGCGGCAAGGACGACACTGCTGCTTTGGTCTGTGCCCGGGCAGCGCTTTGTGCCTGGCTCTTGAAACGCCCGGTGAAGCTGATCTACAGTCGTGAGATGAGCATGCGGGAAAGCTATAAACGCCATCCTTATAAAATGCAGTATCGTATGGGGCTGAAGAACAGCGGCAAGATCCAGTTTGTGAAAGTGCG
>JAZHDE010000262.1:0-10649 GCA_036584515.1 Candidatus Cloacimonadota bacterium
TTGGCGGAATACCCTGCAACTCAGATAGAGGCGTTTCTCCCTTAGCAAGATGATAAACAGCCAGCATGGTATGCGTTTTACCGCCACCAAAAGCTGTCTGCAATTGAATAACCGGATCGCCACCATTGCCGCTGAGACGTTGAATAACTGAATCTAAAAGTAAGCTCATCCCTTCTGTGATAAAAGTTCTTTGAAAGAACATAACCGGGTTTTGATATTCTTCACTGGCATCTCCGGTATGTACCCGTGAAAGGTCTGCGGCAAATTCTGATTGTTTAAAAGTGCCTTTCAGTACGTCCTGATGCGGTATTGCGATGTCCCGCCATGCTTTTATTGCCATAATGTTTTCCTCAAATTATTCATTGTTCACCTGCCAGTAGCCTATTTTCTTTGATCCCATGCGGGTAATAACTCCCGCCTTCTTCAGAATCTGTACATTCCGCATTACTGTGGCTCTGTTTATTCTTAGGGTATCTGCGAGCATATCGTAAGATACTGAGGGATTATCTCTTATGCTACTAATTATCTTGTTTTGGGTCTCTGTCAGTTTTTTAGGTGCATTTATAGGTGCATTTATAGGTGCATTTACAGTCTCAATTGTAGTTTCATCCCGATACATGGTGATCTTCAGGCAATCCTCATCTGTGGCAAACTCCGGCTCTTTCCCTGTGATGGCTTTCACTTGCGGGATTACTTTAGTACGGATACCCATGCCACGTTCTTCTACATAATTATACTCTCGCAGTACTTCCATGATCAGAGAATTCCGGGCATAGCGATGTCCCGCCTTCATTTTCTCGATGGTCATCGACCCAGGCAAAGCACCCGGACTGATGATCTCCAGACGATTGGAGAAAATGCGCAGTTCGATATCAGTTGAGCGAGTCCAATCCCTATGGGCTAGGGCATTCAAGATCAGCTCCCGAATTGCCTCCATCGGATATAGTATTCTGCTGGGTCGCCGGAAGCCCTTATCTATCGAATCTCCTTCAATGGCGATGTAAGGATGAATGGTATGAGCCAGCTTTTCCACCAAGCCATCATCAACAATGGTGCGACCACCATCATCATCAAACACCCATCTGGCGAGCATAGGGCCATCTAAAACTACATCCAACAGAGCGCGATACTGCAAATCGAGTGAATCAAATGCCATTACTCGCAGGCCTGCTTGTTTTAGATAGCGTTTGGGCTTTACTCCAAATAGGGTGATTCCTGTCACTGTGCACTGTATGTTATCGCCTGTTACTTCTGTCAAAAACCCCATCTGGAGCAGGAGTTCTGTCCACCCGTCTTTGCTTTTGGGTATCTCCGGTTCACCCCTAAACACCAGATAGTTTTCTAGTCGTGCCAGGTCCAGGCTTGATAATGAGGTTCTGGGAACCGGCATGCTTTCCACTTTTAACAAACCACCACTGGCAAGAAGCCGAACAATCTGTTCTCTGGTAGCTATTCTGGTGGTATTTCCATGCCGGAGAAAGATGTCTTCCCGGTCATTGTGCCGGACTACATAGGGCTTGGAATCGCCTTCTGCAATGGTGATAAGTGCTATTGTGATCTCGGGACTTATGCGTATCTCTTGGTAGGATGGGCTAATTCTGGGATGAATGTGGCGACTGCATACGCAGTCCATCAGCCATTCCTGAAGCTTGGAACGCTTGATCCCGCTAACTGTGCCATCGTCTTCCACCCCGAGGATGATAGTGCCACCTTTCTGATTGGCAAAAGCAACAATCTCTTTGGCAAGCTGTTCCGGCTTCAATGAGTCTCGTTTAAACTCAAGGGTAGCACTCTCACCCTGGGCGATCAAATCCAATGCTTGCTTCTTAGTCATTTAAACTCAGCTTCGATTTGTTCATTTTTTATGCCTTGTTTCTGAGCTTGTTTTTCGATGGAGAGCCAGGCAGTTACAAGATCATTATAGGGTCTGGCATCTTCTGCCCAGCCTTGACGTTCACACAAGGTGTATAGCAAGAAGGCAAGCTGCCGAGCTGTAGCAGCTAACTCTGGAACTGCAGATGCTATCGCTGCAGCAGCAGATTCTCCACTGCTCTGATGAGCCCGGATTAGCTGATGCAATACTTCCCAGACAGGAGTTCGGTCATCTTTAAGTGGATTCCAATCAGAAGGATATTCAGCCGGGCGAAATAGGCGCACTTTGCCACTTCCAGCAATCAAGACTCCACTGTCCCGCACACCTTCCACAGAAAGCCCTTTTGCCTTGGCAAGCACTTCCGCTTCACCGAAAGGCCCTTCTTTCCATCCATATTCACTGAACCATGCCAGACAAAAGCGAGTTTCGCTGTCTTGTTTGGGTATAATAGTGTCGAAGTAGTTATCAATCTCTTTATTGATTTGGATCAACGCAGAATGTACACTCATGTATGTGCCATCAGATTCAAGAATTGCTTTGTACTTAGAATAGATTGCCATACCTGGGCCTATCGCAGACTGAGCAAGATCAACAGGAGTAATTGGACTGGAAGCCTCGCTCACATTAATCATATTATCTAGTTCAAGCGGTATAGACAGTTTTAACTCCTGTAAAAAATCTTTCCTGCTAATGATTGCAGCCTCTTCGTCTCGCTTCCGACATACTAAAACAATCGATGACGCTAAAGCATTTGTTCCCTGTCCAATCATACGGCTGTTGTTTTCCGTACGAATAGGCCATGTCCCAGTAATATACAAACCAGAATGAATAACTGCCTCTAAAAAAGTTATCCATCCTGTTGACGAAGTTCCTTCTTTAGTTGAATCAGATTGCTTAAAAGCATAATAGATTGTAATGGGATAGCTTGGGTTAGTCTGTTGAGATAGATTTAATAGAGCTTGTGACATGCCATTAAGAAAAAAGTCTTCTGATTGCTTTTTTCCACCGTGCCTATAAGGTGACGCTACTAGTTCCTCATTTTTCGGAGTTGACATAGTCCCAAAGAGATTGGGGAAAACTGGTTTCAACGACCTTCTGAGCCAAATATAAAAGAAATCCGAGAGATCGGCATAACCTATATTATCGTAATATGGTGGATCAGTTGATACAATCTTGTTCTTCGATATGTTCTGATTGTGTGCGTCTGCTTGCAATGCAGCACCCGGGATATGCTTTGCTACGTTGGAAAAGGTTGATTTATATGCCTTAACAAAACCATCCAAAATTACTAACCATGAACCCGAGCTACTTCCAATCACGTTGCCCTCTGCATAATCCCATATCATCGGTATGGCTTGCCTGCCAAACAAATTTCTCGGACATTGAGCAATATTCTCCCACCTGCATAAGCTGTTAGATAAATCAGCAAGCTTGCTGAGAGCAAAGCTTAGACACAGTCCAACTGCTTCAGAATATGCTTTTGCACCTGTTCCACCATATTCCATTCCCAAGTTATCATCTTTCCATCCGGCTGCGATTGCATCGTGAAAAATCTTATCCCGCACATCATTAATCACATCGCTGAAGCAAGTTATTGCAGCTAACTGTCTGTTTGTAAATAGATGGTGAAAATGCGTCAGTCCATAAGAAGGTGTCCAAAAAGCTCTTAAATCTCCCGGTATCTTCTGTTCTGGTATCCATTCTGTTGGAGTGTTAATGACATATCTTTCCATTTCTTCAGTAGGAGGTAGATAGACGCGGCTATTAACCCCCTCAGCAACAACAGCCATAAGTTTGGAGCCCAATCTGCCAGCTAAACCCTCAGATTTGATGTACTTATCGTCAATCGGGGTATTCGACATCAAGCACTTAAACTTAGCACCTCGAGCAAGTTTAGTGCCATTGATCGCTTCTGATGGGTATCTGCCTAACTTAATGTCAAAACGAAATCCATCATCAAAAACCACCGGGTGTATAAAAGCTTCTTTGCCACTTTTCGATGATAATACGAAAGTGGATGCAAGAGGAATATCAATATGATGAAAACGAGGATCTGGGCTTTTAACAGTACGTGCCCATATCCAAGCAATTATAGGCAATTTTTGCCCTTGATATCTCTTCAAATCAGGGCGTCCTTGCACTAATTCGGATGTAACTTCATACTGAGGATACAAGTAACCAATACGCTTAACTACTTCATCTCGAACTAAGTGCCCATAACGCCTAACATCTTCAGCTAAGCCTGTGATTCCCTGCCAAGTAAAGCTCTCTATCTCTCTTTGCTTTTCGAATATTGGGATGGGACCGATAGGACGTTTATCGACAAATTTAGGAGGTATTTCTATCATTGCTTTATTGATTAAAACTGAAACTGGATTGAGGTCGCTTGCCCATGCTTCTAATCCCAGTCTCTGAGCCTCCAAGGGAATAGAACCTCCTCCAGCAAAAGGATCATGAATTGCTGGAATTTTCTCTGGGTTAAACAATTCTGAAGCTTGGGGATGTCCTTTATTCAGATTGCATGTAGCAACCCAACTTTTACGTATTTCCTCTTGGGCTTTTTTCAGGATTTCTATATTGTTAGTATTCTCCCATTTAACTAAATCGCTGATTATTGAAAACAACCTTACTCGCTCTCGTTTGGCTTCTTTTACTGGACGTTTTTTATTTTCATAATCATATTCAGGGTCATTGACCAGCTGAGCAAATAGTATTGCTCTGGCAGCAGCCAAAGGTCGTCTTGCCCAATATAGATGCAATGATGAGGGATGACCATGCCGGATAGTTTTTTCGCTGACACAAGCTTCGTTTATCTCTTTTAGCGGGAGCGCTACTTCTATCAGCTTTCTGGGAGCTTTTACCTTATATTCACTCATTTCTTTCCCTTGGGTTTGGTCTGTTTGGAGATCTGCTTCACTTCCTGCAGGGCTTCCACAAAGTGCTTTTCTGCTGCTGTTGGCTTCTTGATCTCTTCCCGATGCCATTTTTCATACTCCAGCCGGGCTTTCTGGATCGCGTCTTCGTGAGCAATGGTGCCGGCATGCGCCAGAATGTCTCTGCCGCTGAGTTTTAAAAATTCATCCAGTTTGGATATCCAATCTCTCATATGCATCGGGGTTCTGTTCAGAGCCTGGAGTTCGGCAAAATCCAGATACATGCTCACGATTCTATTGAGGATATCCAGTTCTTCCTGGTTCAGGTAGTTCTTTGCTACCTCAGTATCTGCCTTGCGGAGCTGGGTTCCGGGCCAGTTGGTAAGTCCCATGTTGGTTTTGCTGGCATTGGCCCGCTGGTAAATGATCTCGGCGGCTGTATGGCCATGGCTGGCCCAGTGCATCTTGTTTTGGATAATTTTAAAGAAGTCCCGGGAGAGATCGGACCTGGGATCATAATCGATGCTGGTGGCATAGATATCCAGCACTTTGCGCCAGAAGACTTTTTCTGAAGAACGGATGTCCCTGATTCGTTCAAGTAACTCATCAAAGTAAGTTCCTCCTCCGGCCTCTTTGAGGAGTTCGTCGTTCAGGGTGAAGCCCTTGATCAGGTATTCTTTGAGCCGCTCAGTGGCCCAGATGCGGAAGCGGGTGCCAATGATGCTATTTACTCTATAGCCCACTGAGATCACTGCATCAAGATTATAATACTCTATCCTATAGGTTTTGCCGTCACTTGCAGTTGAGGCAAAAAATGCACTAACTGATTCGCGGATGAGTTCTCCGCTTTCGAAGATGTTTTTTAAGTGCTTTCTGATGCCAGATACATCAATATCAAAAAGAGTAGCTAATTGAGAAGCTGAAAGCCAGATTGTTTCATCTTTCATCGTCACTTGGACTTTAACTACTCCTTCTTCGGTTTTGTACACCCAGAATTCGGAATTAGCCAATTGATTCCTTTTTTTCACTTCGCCTCCGATTTATCTGCTTTCTTGATCAAACTACCGATATCCAGATTGATGCTGGTAACAGCCCAGTCAGGTTCTTGAGTAAAAGGCTTGCGTATGTAGTATGGCCCTTCATGGTTATCCCCATCGATTATCACAATGGCCAGGACGAATTTATCAGCCTGGTTCAAACCATAGAGAACTTCATTGCGTGTAACGGTAACAGTGGATTGTCCTTTGGCTCTGCCTTTTACTTCGATATGCTTGGTTTCTGGTAAGCGGCCATCTTTCATAGGTGGAATGCTGGTGATATCCCAACCGCAGTTTTTGCTCGATACATCGATAACCTCGCAACCGAGGGAAATCTCATATTCCATCACTGCTTGCATGGCTTTTTGCTCAATTCGGCAGCGAGCTTCTGCATCGTCAGACCAGTTGGGTTCACCTTTGAGTTGAGCTAACAAACCTGCCGGGATCACCAGAGCTCCGCCAATGATATGAGGTGTCTCTGAGACGATATGGCGCATTTCCTTTAGTTCTTTACTTCTGGATTCCAGCCGATGCGTAAGTTCATCTATGGTACGATTTACTTTTTCTATGCTAAGTCTGGTTTGCTTCCCGGCTGCCAAATCATCCTGTAGTTTGATTTTGCGATCCGACCAGTAGTTTATCTCTTTGATCAGCCTTTGATGCACTGCTGTTAAAGTCTTGGAAACATGCTGTTCCCTGCGGTTTTGCACTTCACTAAAGTGTTCGGGAGCAAGCTGTGCAGTGGCATAAGCAAGAGCTTCCTTTTCTAAGTTTTCGGACAGCCATTCTGACGAGAGAATGCCTTTGATAAGATTAAAATCATTATCTGGAATGGGTTCAAGATCGAGATGGGGAGCCCAACCGGAATTGCTGACAACTCCCTCAGGAGTGATCTCCACAAACTGCATCCTGCGGGATACGCATCTATCCCGATTATAGCCTTCTTTTATAGCATGATCGATGACAATCAGTGCTTTGGGCACTATGCCATCATCGATGGGATCGAGCATTACAGAGCCTTGTTTCAGTTTGTTGCGATGCGCTTCCAGCATCAAATCCGTCACAGCCATCATGAGTGGATGTCCGGGATGGATAAAACTTGCCATTGCAGATTCCCGGGTAGCTAAACGCACAAACTGTTTGTCGAAACAGATACGCTCGTACTTAGTGGTTACGGGATTCATATTGCGTCTATTTCTGCCAGATATCTGTCTATCTCGTTCACGAATGTTGGCAGGTACATAGGTGATTTCCCACCGGTTCGGTTCACGTGCTCTGAGTTCACCAGAGAGTTGTTCAAAGGCTTTGCTGAAGAAGGCACGGATAAAATAGGGTTGCAGCTTCCTGGCTTCGGCTTTTTCCATCTCTTCTTTTACTGCAAAGAGACGTTTCTCGTCTATCACTTCTTCACACAAGGCATTGCGACTCAAGATGTTTTTGATATGTTCTGTATCGAGAGCACCTTCCACCACTTCAAAGAGCTTGGCTCGGACGATGGGGTCATCACCATAACGAATGGCTTCTATGAGCAAATCCCGCAGGCTTTTTTCTTCAAAGACATCGCCAAGAATATCGAATACCCGACCGCCCAGAGCTTGTCTCTGGATTTCTAGTTTATTGAAGAGATTCAGGAATACATCGCCTTCCCGGGTTTCCATTGCCACCATATTCCAGAGATGGCAAACTTCCTGCTGACCAATACGGTGGATACGACCAAAGCGTTGCTCAATGCGATTGGGATTCCAAGGCAGATCATAATTGACCATCAGATTGGCATTTTGGAGGTTCACACCTTCTCCGGCAGCATCAGTGGCCAACAGAATGCTGACTCTTGGGTCGTTGCGGAACAGCTCCTGAGCTTTGCGTCTTTCCTCACGTTTGATGCCACCATGGATGATGATAACTGCATCCGGATTGCCAATCAAGTCGATTAACCGGTTGTTGAGATAGTTTAAGGTGTCACGATGCTCTGTAAAGATAATGAGCTTACGGTAGCGTCCACTCTTCTCCCGCATATGAGGGTTGTTCTCAAAGAGGTTGGAAAGCTCTTCCCACTTGCGGTCAAGACTGGAATCACGGAGTTCTTTTGCTTGTTTGGTGAGTCTGGTAAGGATAATGATCTCGTGTTCCAATTCCTGCACGCTCTGGGCTGTGGTTGCTCTATCAACCAATTCCTCTTCCATGTTTTCCTGCTCTTCACTGTTCAGATCATCAAGGTCTTCCGGAACATCAAAATCATCTACCTTGCGAATCAGTTCACCTCGTAGGACGAGCTTTTCCTCTTCCAGCCTGCGGGTGAGCTTTTCCATACGACGTTTAAGGGATTGGTAGATCGCTTCCGGACTTGATGCTAAACGACGTTGCAGAATGGTAAGGGCAAAGCCTATTGTATTCCTTTGCTTGCCTTCCAGACGGTCTGCCTTGTTCATCTCCTCACGGACGTATTCAGTTACCGCGAGGTAAAGCTCAGCTTCCAGATCAGATAGCTTGTATGAGACAGAGTAAGCTTTACGTTCAGGGAAAAGGTGGGTGCCATCGAACTTGAGCAGTTCTTCTTTTACCATTCTACGCATAAGGTCTGAGATATCTATGGATTGAGCACTATCACGAGTTTTACCATAGAAGCGGTCAGAATCGAGCAGTGCCAGAAAGGTTTGAAAGTCTTCTTCTTTGCCTTTGTGAGGAGTGGCAGTCATCAGTAGTAGATGCCGGGTGAGGCTGCCCGCGTCTTCGGCAAGTTTATAGCGTTTGGTCTTCTTTAGCTCATTGCCAAACCATGATGCAGAACACTTGTGAGCCTCATCAATCACGACCAAATCCCAATATGTGAGTTTCAGTTTCTCAATTAGTTCTTCATCACGAGAAACCATATCTATCCGGGCAATCAGGTAATCAAAGTCCTCGAAAGGGTTTCCGCTGTGAGACTGGGCTTCCATATCACGAGAAAAGATGAAGAAATCCAGTCCGAACTTCTCATACATTTCATCTTGCCACTGTTCTACTAAAGAACCGGGTGCAACAATCAAGATACGCTTGGCATCGGCTCGCATGATCAGTTCCCGCATATACAAGCCTGCCATGATAGTCTTTCCAGCACCGGGATCATCAGCAAGGATGTAGCGCAAGGGTTGTCTGGGAAGCATGGATTCATATACTGCTGTGATTTGATGAGGTAAGGGTTCAACGTTTGATGTATGCACGGCCATCATAGGGTCGAAGAGATAGGCGAGATTGATCCGGCAAGCCTCCACAGCCAGCTTAAAATCCGCACCTGGCGCATCAAAAGACCAGGGGCGACCGGATACTGCCAGAGAGAGAGTCATCTCGTCAGAGCGGTAAATCAGGCGTTCTAACAATGCTCCATCGTTTTTCTTGTAATAAACTGTGAGCGCATTAGGTCCGATGGATTCACTCGTCACGATGCGAACCACTTCCCCCGGTTCAATGCCCTGGATCAGGGCTCCTGCCTTAATGTCTTCTAATCTCATCATCCTGATTCCCTAAAAAGAACTAGATAATACGCCTAACACCCCGAAGGTCTGGTCTATTGCCTCTTCAAAGCGTTCAGTCGCATCACTAATTTCGGCTATTCCACGCCAAAAGTCAAGCAATCATATCAGCTTCTTCTGTCAATGAGAAAAGCGTCTAAGGACGGGGCGAGGAGAGCGGTTTAATGGGATGCTTGGGTTGGCTTTGTTGTCTGGGGGGTAGGTAAGAAGATTGAGCAGTGAAGTGGTGAAGTTACGAAGGCGGTACGGCGACCGCCTGAACAGTAGAGCGCTCTCCGAAGCACCACCTTATGTGTTTAGGTGTCTTGTTGTGTCAACCTTCCAGTGTTCATCTGGTAAAAGGGCTTCCAACCTGAGGTTCTGCTCCTCCGGAGCTTGCGGGCAGACACGAAGGTCTGCCCCTACTACCCGGGATGTCAGGTCTGTCATTTAACCAAGGTCTGACCATATTCGGAAACCCCGGCAGGGGTGATATTCCATAGCCAGGGGTGTAAACCCCTGGTATAATATGATATAGACCGTGTTATGGTTTAATCCCCTACCCCCAACCATGAAAACTGTGGTTTTAATGGTTGGGGGTAGGAGATATTTGTTTATGATGAGCGTAATGCCATTACAATCCGGGGGTTAACACCCCCGGCTATCAGATTACGCCCTTTCAGGGCTCACGCTTTGGCTAACTCTGTAGGATGATAATTGGCTTTGTAAACCGGCTCCGTCCCTATGGGCCAAGATATATGTTATCATACAGTAACCTTCCCACCCCACCAATGCGCCTGCGGTTTGGCGAGGACCCCGGTCGCGGGACTGACGCCTCTCCAGAAATTCCTTTACAAAACCCGGTGACTATGTAAAAGAGAAACTTGAGCCCGAAATGGATCCCGAACCGGGCTCGGAAACACCCACTAAAGGAGATTCTTACTATGTCCAAGGCAAAAACTAATGACATCTTTACCCGGATGAACGGCTCTCTGCTCCCGTTAGCGCAGAAGCAGGTATATGATTTCCCCCGGACAACTCACATTATTGTTCTGGTGATTCTGCTGCTCACAAGCTGCTATTGCACGCTGGGGGCACAGACTTGGGGAGATTGGGACGGCAGCACCATCTCTATCTTTGACACTCATAAAACCGATCAAAGGCAGGTTTACCCGGATGAAGCGGAATGGCTGAAGCACATCATAGTATTGGGCCCCATAGGCCCCACGGTCGATGGCGTGGTTATCATCAATGAGGAAGAGATCACAGAAGTGATGCTCAAATGGAACCAGATGCACAACCAAAAAGATCTGAGCCTGGCTCGCTCCATCTATGCAGAACAGGTGAACTACTATGATAACAGACTCAGCAAGTCTGC
>JAZHDE010000263.1:0-10554 GCA_036584515.1 Candidatus Cloacimonadota bacterium
AATATGATCTTCTTCCTGCCGTTTCAGGGATACGGCATTATCTATGTGCAGCATCAATTGGTTGGTGTTGAAGCTGGCACCTTTTTCGATAAAGTGATAAGCTCCCAGATCTCTGATCTCCTGCACTTGAGCAGTGGTGGCTTCTCCGGAGATCACAATCACTTTGTAATTCAGATCCAGATTGTCTCTGAGATAACGAAGCACCTGCAACCCATTTAAGGGGCTGCCAATCAGATAGACATCCAGCAGGATTACATCCGGCTGAAACTTCCTGAGTTCATTGAAGAAAGCATCGCTGTTGGTGGTTTGCAGCACCTCATAACCCCTTCTTTGGATTATGGTTGCGACGTTTGAGGACAACACAACATCATCTTCGAGGATAAGGACTTTTCCTTTCATTGAAGCTCCTAATTTATGCGCTCTTCCAGATCAGCCAAGGCGTTGATATAGTAGATATAGGCCTGATCCGGAGAATCATAGGGTGAGAAGTATTTATGCACGTCTCCATCTTGGAAGTACTTGGTGCACATATAGTAAAAGTGATCGCTGGTAGTAAGCATCCGAGCTGTTCTGAGCAGGTCTTCATCCCCTTTTTGCTTGATCTTGTGCAGCAGCTCATACATGGTTTCTATGGCATTTTTTTGCATATCATTCTCAAGCCAAGCAGAGAGATCCCGTTCTTCATCCGCCCAGGAAACAGCTTCCGGGAAGGAGAGAGATTCCTGCTGATAGTTTGCCAGGTCGCTGGTTTGGTTGGGCGTGGCAAATCCCAAGTGTCCTCTCTTCAGCACTTCGGCAGGGAAATGCTTCATAAAATCGAAGATCCCGGAGGATGCCCATTGGTGTTCTCCAAAGGTCTCATAATCCATGAAGAGATTCAGGAATTGGTTTCTGCCCTTTTTCTCTTCCAAGGTGAGGTGATCTATCCAGTTGACAAATTTATCCACGGTGAGGGGATACTCCGGCCAATCCCGGTTTGAAAAGCGAAAAGCTATATCATCTGAAAGTTTGTAGTACTTCAGAAGCAGATTGATATCCTTGGAGTAGTTCTTATAAGCATAAAGCGGAGAGCGCCATTGCAGGATGCGATCCACGCCCTCTGTGATGATGGTCTTGAAGCCTTCAATTTCAAAGATCAGATCTGAAAGCTTGTCCTGATAGATCAGCTCGGTGTTCCGGAAGGTGGTGGTCTCAAAACCGAATTCATCTCTCATCAGCTTACGATGCATCATTACCTGATCCAGAAACTCATTAGTATCGTAGAGTAAAGCCAGAGAGTGATAATAGGTCTCTCCGATCAGTTCCACCGAACCTGTGTCCGCCAAAGCTTTAAAGGAATCCAAGACCTCGGGGCTATAGCGCTTGAACTGCTCTATGGCAGTGCCGGTGATAGAATAAGAAATCTTAAAGCGATCCGGAAACTGCCGGATAAGCTCCAAAAGCAGCTTGTTGGTGGGAAGGTAACACTTCTCGGCCACCTTACGCATCACCTGCATATTTAGCTTATCATCAAAGAGATCGGATCCTGAGCCGATATCAAAAAGACTTAAGTGTCTAAGCCGGTAAGGCTGATGGACTTGAAAGTAAAATACGATGTTCAGCATATCAGTCTCCTAAGCCTGCTGGCGCAAATACTGAGAAAGCAATGAGGAATAGTGCTTTCTGATCAGCTCGGCAGATTCCTGCCACTGAATCCTGTTGACCTCTACTTTGCCTTCCAATCCCATCTTAAGACAGGTATCCGGATTATCGATCAGATGATTGATGGTATCTGCCATCAAATCCACATCCCAATAATCCACCTTGAAGGCATGATTCACCACTTCTGCCACACCGGATTGCTTTGAGATGATGGCCGTCACTCCATAAGCCATTGCCTCCAGGGGCGCAATGCCAAAGGGTTCAGAGACAGAGGGTAATACGTAAATATCCGAGGCTTGCAGCATACGCTCCACTTGCTTCCGATTCAGGAAACCAGTGAAGAGGAATCGATTTTTCAGCTTGAGTGAAGCAGATCGACGCAGTAGCTTGCGCGCCATATCTCCAGTTCCCGCCATGATAAACCTGGCATCAGGATTCTGTTTCAGAACCCGCTCAGCCACTTCCAGGAAATAATCCGGTCCCTTTTGAATAGTGATCCTACCCAGGAAAAGCACAGTTGTGCCCTTAAAGATTCTATGGCGGCTAAAGATAGCATCCTCGGAGAGCGAAAAGGCATTGTGCACGATCCTGATCCTGGCAGTATCTATGCGATAGCGGGACATAATCATCTGAGCCGTGTATTGAGATACAGCTACCACCATATCCGAATACATCATGCCGGCATGTTCAATCTTATGAATTCTCTCGTCTCCGGGACCGCCTGCTCTATCGAATTCTGTGGCATGGATATGAACCATCAGAGGCTTGCCTGAAAGCTTCTTGCTGAGCATTCCCGCAGGATAGCAGAGCCAATCGTGAGCATGGATCAGATCATAGCTCAGCTCTTTACTAAATCTCTCTGCCCGAACCGTGAATTCCTGCACTTTCTTAATGAGGTCCTCATCGCCCACGAGATTGGAAGTCATCGCCTCAAACAGCTCATGTTCGCCCATACCGGTTTCGATGGATTCCACATACTCCTTGCGGGTGATAAACTCCATGTACTCTTTCAATTCAGCAAGTTGTAGATAGCTTTCCGGGTGGCTGCTCACTCCCAGATACTCCAGCTTTTCCTGCAGACTGCCAAACTTATGGCTCACAAATTCACTTTGCTTCACTGGATCAACATAGACCACCGGAAGCGTGTCAGCATCGCTTTCCTGCCGCATGGGGAAATAGACCATTTCTTTGGTAGGCAAGACCAGATCAATCTTTATCCCCAGAGCAAGTAGTGCTTTGACCATGCCATAACAAGCCATAGCCAAGCCCCCGGAGATCAGGGGTGGGTATTCCCACGAATACATCAGAACTTTCATAAATTCCCCCGCAGATAAGCAATGTAGCTTTCAACATTGAAAAGGGCTGCCACACTCATGGCCAAAGCCGGAGCTCCCTTGGGGAAGTGGGGATTATCCCCATCCCAAACTTCTGCAATGGAAGCGATATGCCCCTTTTGACAACTGGTTCGGAAAGGCTCTATCAGGCTCTCTAGCTTGTCTGCCAATTCAGCATCTGAAATCTTGCCCCGCATCGCCTTGCTGTAAACTCCACAGAAAGGACTGAGCAGCCAGGCCCAAACGCTGCCATTGTGAAAAGCCAGATCCCGATCCCGCTGGGAACCGTAGTATTTCTTTTTAAACTTGGGATCCTGCGGACTCAGAGTTCGAATCCCATAGAAAGTATAGAGTTCCTTGTAAGCCTTTTCAAAAACCATGAGCATCCTGTCCTGATCCAGAAAGGAAAAAGGCAGGCTTAGCGCAATCAGAGCATTGGGACGCAGTTCTGTAACCTGCTCTTCACATTGAACACCATTGTGATGACAGATCAGACAATCGGCCAGATAGTCTCTGCTCCAGAATTTCTCCATGGAAGGCTCTAGTTTCGCAAGGACATCCATAATCTGTTCGGTATTGGCAAGCGGTCGCTTCCTTTGATTGATAGTGTAAAAGTCCTGATAAACCTTCAGGGCATTGAACCACAGCGCATTGATCTCCACAGGTGCACCATTTCGGGGAGTGACAGCAACACCATCTATCCGGACGTCCATCCAAGTGGCATGGGCAAAGCCGGGATCCAGCACCAGCAGCCCATCTTCCCGAATGTGGAAAGGATAAGTACTTTGAGAAATGATGGTTCCCAGAAGCTCATCCAGGAAGCCCAGAGTGTTCTTCCAATACAGCTTCGTGTTTTTCACCTTCCCCAGCTTCCAGAGCAGGATAATATACCACATGGTGGCATCCACGGTGTCGTAATTGAGCTCTCTGCCACTTTCCGGCAGAACGTTTGGAATTAACCCTTCCTTGATGAACTCGGCATACTTCTTTAAGATGCGTTCCACCAGTGCGACGTTATCCGGGCGGCGCAAGAGGGCATTGAGCACAAACATTGTGTCCCTGCCCCAAGCCCCATAATAGGGATAGCCGGCGACGATGTCATCATTGGCGACAAAGGCCTTGAGCCCTGCATCCAGCATAGCCATGTGTTGCTCATAGTTAAAGAGTTTGCTGTCTTCATAATCCAATCTGCTAATCAGAGTATCGTCCTGATCGCTGGTATTGGGATAATCTTTGGGTTTGGGAAGCTTTCTGTAGCGAGCTTCGATTCGCTCGATCATAGGCTCAAGCTGCTCCAGGGGTTGATCTGAGAATAGTACATAGTTGGATTCTCCCACACCAAGATCGAAACTGATCTCGAAAAGTGAGATTTGATCTCCTATTCCGGCATATCCGCTCATCACTTCCCAAGGATAATAGACATTGTAATAAACGTATTTATTATGCTCAATCTCACCCACCAGACTGTGAGTATAGACTTGGTAAGCATTGGATCCTCTTTGGCACCCGGCACGAACTCCGCTTTCCAATCTGCTGATCCCGGTGTCAAACTGTTCATGATCCAGATTACCCGGATAATTCAGCTCGTGATGAGGAACCAAGGTGTATTTTGGGTGAAGGTGGAAATGCAGACGATGATGCCCCAGATTGGTGTATTTGACCATGCTGGTATTGGTCTCTTCATCCATCATTATTTCTTTGAGGATCAAGATCTCATTCTGGTGTGGCAGAGCACTGTAAAGAAAGATGGGGTATGGCCTCAACCAAGGTTTGACCAGATAGAGGAATCCCTCCGGATAGATACAATTGCTGTAATTATTACTATCCAGATGGATGATCTCACCCCGCCATTCAATTTTTTCTTCCATCCCTGCAACCAGATGACGGCGGTTGAACTTGGCATCGCTGGACACCAGCAGCCCATGATACTTTCTCTGATTGATCAGATTCCCGGTTCCTAAAGCATAGGAACCCTTTGAGTTACTCAGTATCCATTCATGATGATGGGTTTCCATGAAGTAGTTATTCATCCTCACCCCTTCGGTAATTTATTCCTTGTGTTGATTTTTTTCTATAGTCAGAACTCGTCAAGTAAATAATCACTCAATTTACGGGATTGTTCTGCTTATAGATTTCCCACGGGGTGGTACAGAAAGCTGAAAGTGTTGAAAATTGTCCCTTCCTAAGAGCGCACCCATATCAAACCCACTTCATATCCTGTGACACGCATGAGTTTTCATGGGTGTCGTCTTAGGATTCACAGAGCTTGTTCATTGGTTAAGATCTCTTTCACTAACTCCACTACGCAGGGGTTCATGACATCACTTTGCCTATCTTGTTCCCATCAATAAAAAAGCCCTCATAATAAGGGCCTTCTAATAAATGTCTGGCTGGATAATGTCTAATCTGCTATACTGATACTGGAGTTGTTTTGGATACGTTGATTGGCTGGAAGGAGTGTATCATAGACAGAAGGCATATCTGAGAAGTACTTACTATAGACCACACGGAGAGTCTTGTTGTTCCGGCTGATCTCGTTGACATCCGGCAATTGATAGATCAGATCCTGGGCTCCGCTGGCATCGACTGTGGCATACTCGTGATCGATGGTGCGAACGTAGTTCCCATTTTCATCAAAGAGCACCAGCATAAAGAAACCCGTCACAGGAACTGCCAGTTTGTTAGATAGTGTCACATAGACGTCTGTGGGGGTGGGAATATCGCTGAGGTCATAGAGAAAGAATTCATCGCTATTGACGGGTTGCACAAAAATCTCACTATCCATCTGGAAGGCATCTTCATCCAGCCAATTTCCGGAATATGATCTGGCAGCTTTGAAACCGCCAAAATAGGCTAGGGTTCTTTCCTGGTAGGAGGACATCCCGGGATCGTTGACGATATAGGAAGAGGCACTGTTGGATGGCCCCCTTTTTGCCACCACCAGCACCCAATGGCTGCGGCGATTGGCGACTTTGACTATCACCTTATTGCCCTTGTCCATTTCCTGGCTGAGGTAATCCCAATCGTTACGACGGGCGCTCTGTGAGACCAGTTCCAGTCCATAGCCCGGGCCATCGATTTCTCCGGCTACTTGCCAGCGCATCAGATTGCCGGCAAAGCCGCCATTTCTACTGAGCCAGTCGTTCAACCGGTCGGGCGTCATGCGAGAGTTCGTAGCTTCTGTGTTTAGAAGCATGGCCAGACAACTGAGGACACAGCCGCTGCTGCCGATCGTGCTCCGGCTGGAGCCAAGTCTTTCGCTGTTCCACCGTGAGTCATTTTGGGAGAACCAGCTAAAGCCACTGGCACTCAAACTCACAGCTAAGGAGATCATTATAAATGTGTAAGTTATTTTTTTCATAATATGTCTCTGTCAGTAAATTCTGATATCACTCAGGTTTAGCTGTCGGGAGTCACTGTGAGATCAGAGCTGATGTTGTCAACAATAAAATGCCTTCCAAACACGCATAATACTGCTAGACATAGCGTTGAGGCATACCCAAGAATCCTGTTCAGAAGACATCACTCAAGCTCTGCCGGGAACTCTTGCCAATTCATTTATTTTCAGAGAGATAACCTGTTTCTGCTGTTCAAACTGGCGTTTCTGCTCGGCACTCAGAGTCTCAGCGCCAGCCATTTTGAGCTGATTGGGATTAATGAAGCGTCCTCCGCTAATCAAACCGAAATGAAGGTGCGCACCTGTGGAGCGTCCTGTGCTCCCTACTCTGCCGATTACTTGGCCTCGCACCACTCGTTGACCTGCTCGCACGCTCATGGAACTCAGATGAGCATATTGGGATTCCACACCGCTTGAGTGCTTGATCTGCACGTTGTTTCCCCAGCCTCCGTGATAGCGTGCTTCAGTCACAACACCATTGGCTATGGCGTAGACCGGCGTGCCCATCCTGGCACGATAATCCACACCTTGGTGCATCTTGGAACGTCCGGTGAAGGGATCCGCCCTATAACCAAAGCGGGATACAACGTGAATGCTGGCAAGAGGGAAACCCACTCCACTGGTATTGTTGCTCTTACCTTCATTGTTGTACAACCCGTTCAATACAGACTTGGGATCGCTGGAATCCTCATATCTCCAGAGTTCTTTGGCGTTGATTCGCTCGCCTTCGTATTTCACGTAATACACCTTTGTCCCTGGTAGAGCTTTCTTTTCGAAGATGCGTTCCTTGATAAGGACAGTAAACCTATCTCCATTCCTGGCATCGCGGGAGAAATTGATCTCAGATTCCAGACCGTTATTTATGGATTGTTTAGCGCTGGGAGGAAGACCTGCAGCAAGCAGAGACGAATCCAGAGTGCCCTGAAGCTCTCCGGTCACCAAACGATACTGCTCCAGCACTGGAAGAGTATCAACTGTATAGATCAATGAATCCGGAGTAACGGTGAAGTTGTGGCGCACCGTCGGTTCTTGAACAAATTGCATCTTGTCTATCGTCTTTCTGTCGGCTTTGAGCTGGATTTTGAGGGTATCTCCGGGCTGGACTGAGGTGACGTCTATGTATTCACCCATACGGTAAGATACGATTGCAACATGCAAAGCAGGTAGATTATGCCCTTGCAATACGGAGTAAAAGCTTCCTCCCTCTGGTATTGTGCCTGTGATCCAGGGATCGGCAGAAGGGGAAGCTTGGGGCTTGGCACCGGTGTTTGCGGAGCTTCTGTGGCTGAATAGAGAGAGAGAGATGAAGACAATTATAAGTGATAATACAATTATGATCAGGGCTTTATTTCCGTGAGACAAGATTCACTCCTTGTGTCTTTGTGGGGATGGTAATGGATGTTTACTTTTGAAAGGCTGTTTCCATAGTAGGCAAAAAGCTCTTTCTCGACCTCTTCGGATATATCATGTCCGCAGCTGACGCTCAGGGCTCCATCCACACAAATAGTGATATTGATCAGAAAATGAGGGCCAAACCTGTGCAGGCCAAGCTCTTCTATCCCCAGCACCCCGGAAACGCCCATCGCCAGCTCTGTAACTTTTTGTTTGAATTCAGGATCAGGAACGCTATCCATAAGGTCGCTGGAGCTATCTTTGAGAATTTCAAATCCTGTTTTAATGATATAGATTGCCACCACAGCACCTGCTGCTGGATCCATCCACAAAAATCCCAGCTTCCCCATGATCAAACCAAAGATGACGGCTACAGAGGCCATGATATCGTTAAAATGATCGTTTGTCAAGGCTCTGAGAGTGGGATTGCCGGTTTGCTTGGTGCTTCTGCGAGTATAGTTATAAAGGAAGAGCTTGAGAATCAGAGTACCCACGGCAATAACCAGAGCCCAGAGTGATGAGCTTTGAGACGTGGCAGAACCGCTGGCAAGCTCGTAAACTTTATTGATGGAATCCCAGAATATCGCAATACCTGTGGTGAGAATGAAAGCTCCCACCACTATAGAAGCGATAGATTCCAATTGTCTGTGGCCATAGGGATGCTCTTCATCAGCAGGTTTTCTGGCCTGAACCATGAAGAACTTCACCGCAACGTAATAGATCACATCCGAGCTGGAGTTTATGCCATCCGCCAAAAGAGCAGGGCTGTGACCAACGATACCCACTGTAGTCTTGAGGATGGAGAGTATGACATTGGAAAACAGTCCCAAATTGACCGTGATGGCAGAAAGTCTATCTCTTTCGTTCAAATCAACTCCCACAAATCTATGAAGTTCAGCTCAGGAAAGCTTTCCCGTATCAAGCTGCGGAAACTATCTGCATCTCTTTGATTGATACCGGGAGACCAAGTATTGAGGTAGAACTCTTTGATCCTGAAGGGAATCAAAACTCGGATTCTGGCAATACTAAGCAATTCCTTCAGTTGAAGCAGACTAAGCTTGATACTTTCTGGATGACGGAAGATGAGCTTGGCATTAGCACTCTTCAAGAAGGGTTTGAGCTTGGCAAAGCTGGTCTCCGTGAAAGCACCCGGAATGTAGCTGGTGTATTCGCTGCCTTGGTTCTGGAGCAATTCCACAAAGCTCTGTTCTGCTCCAAAGAGGGTTTCGTGCGTTGTCTTGCGCCATTTACCGCTCTCTAGCAGACAAAGTTCCCTGCTCTCAAGCAGACGGGAACGGACAGTTTTACTCAATAATGGGTCAGGCTCTAGGCTATTGAGAAGCATCAAACGATTAAGTTCTTTTTGAACTGTTTCGCCACTGCCATAAGCTGCGCCAATTGCCAGAATCAAGTGTTCAACCACTTCGCTGAGAGCGATGGACTTCCTATCCAGCGAGCCGTCTATCAGCACAGAATCTGCTCCCTCAGCCAGTAGAGCTTTGGCGCATCTAATCTGTTCATCCACTGAGCCTGGTCCGGTGATCTTGGTCTCGATATCTTCTGCAGCTTCTGCAACCAGGAGCTTTCGTCCGGATGTGCCAGGAGCTTGTGAGAGTATCTTCAGACCGCTGCCGGAGCTATCTGCAGTCTCTTGATCGCAGATCAGAAGGGAGCCTTGGGATAGCTTTACCTTCGGTTTCTGAGTACCATAGACCAAATCAAAATCCTCGCCATCGATACCGGTGCTCATGAGACCGTATCGGCAGCGAGGATCTTGGGCGATTATATGATTCAGGATGGTGGTTTTTCCCGCATTTTTACAGATTCCCACGATAGCGGCAATCTGATACGGGCTCTTCCGCTCCTGCATAGTCTAGTGATTCTTTTGCTTGTTTCGCCTGGTATCACTGGGGCCGAAGGATACCTTTTCCCCACGCATGAGGGACATTATGCCTTCTCTGCTTTTACGTTCTTTGGGGCAGAGACTACGGTATTTGGCGTCATCAACAGGCTCAAAGCCCGGCTCCGTGTATGAGGTGATGAAGCCTTCGTAATTGCGTAGGATGGTTCTGTTTGGCATCTGTGATATTATGTAAGTCGGCATCACAGGAATCTTACCGCCACCACCGGGGGCATCCACCACGAAGGTCGGAATGCAAAGACCCGAGGTATGTCCACGCAAGGATTCGATGATCTCGATACCTTTGGAAATGGGGGTGCGGAAATGAGCGATTCCTTCGGAGAGGTCACACTGATAGATGTAGTAGGGACGAACCCTGTTCTTCACTAAGGTATGTACCAATTGTTTCATAACGTCGACGTTATCATTGATGCCTTTGAGCAGCACGGATTGATTACCGATCACCACTCCGTTATCCGCCAGCTTGGCAAGAGCCTGTCTGGCGTCTTCCGTCATCTCCTGAGGATGATTAAAGTGTGTGTTGAACCACACAAACTTATATTTCTTCAGCACGGTGATCAGCTCGTCGGTAATCCGCTGAGGCAGCACAACAGGAGTGCGGCTGCCAATCCGGACTATATCCACATGCTCGATCTGAGCCAGCTTACCCAGTATCTCATCCAATCTGGCATCACCCAAAGTGAGAGGATCTCCACCGGAAAGGATGACGTCTCGGATTTCTGTGTGCTGCCGGATGTATTCCAGAGCCTTTTCCACATTCTCCTGTGGCATGGGAGCATCGTGCTCTCCTGCTTTACGGCGACGAGTACAGTGCCGGCAATACATGGCACATTGATCCGTGAGCAACAGCAGCACACGATCCGGATAGC